>JALSTE010000633.1 GCA_026983855.1 Acidimicrobiia bacterium | reverse complement strand
AATCCCCTCGAGGTCGACCAGTCCGCTGCGCCCCCCGGCCACGTCCACCTGGGTGACGTCACCGGTGACCACCGCCCTCGAACCGAAGCCGATCCGGGTCAGGAACATCTTCATCTGCTCCGGCGTGGTGTTCTGGGCCTCGTCGAGGATGATGAACGCGTCGTTGAGGGTTCGGCCCCTCATGAACGCCAGGGGGGCCACCTCGATGATCCCCCTCTCGAACATTCGGGCCGCCGCCTCGGCGTCGAGCATGTCGTGCAGGGCGTCGTAGAGGGGTCTCAGGTAGGGGTCGACCTTGGCCATGAGGTCACCCGGCAGAAACCCGAGCCTCTCCCCCGCCTCAACGGCCGGCCGGGTGAGGATGATCCTCTTGACGTTCTTGGACATCAGGGCCTCGACGGCCAGGGCGACCGCCAGCCAGGTCTTGCCGGTGCCGGCCGGACCGATCCCGAAGGTCACGGTGTTGCGGCGGATGGCCTCGGCGTAACACTTCTGGCCCGTGCTCTTGGGCCGGACCACCAGTCCCGAGGGGGCCTTGACGATGGTGGATCCCAGGACCTGGCTGGGCCTCTCATCGGATCGCACCATGTCGATGGTGCGCTCTATGCCCTCGGAGTCGATCAGGTGTCCGGCCTGCAGCAGCACGACAAGCTCCTCGAACACCCTCCCCACCCGATCCACCTGCACGGTGTTCGATCCGCCGACGGTGATCTCGTTGCCCCTGACGTGGATCTCGGCCTGGGGGAACTCCGAGCGGACCATCTGGAGATACTGGTCCCGATTCCCCAGCAGCGGTGTCATCAGATGGTTACCCGGAACCCTGATCTTCACCGGACGGTCCCGGGGGGTGTCCACCGGTACGGATGGTATTGCTGTGCCTGACGTTGCTGCCACGAAACTCCTGAGATGCGGCTGGTTGACCCCAGGCTATCCGGCCTCACCTCCGCCTCCCTGTCGGATTCCCCCCGGACCCTCCCGGCGGCCCCGACAGCGGCCACACGGCGACCGACCACCACCGGACCGCGGCTTGCCGGACCGCCCCACGGCCTCCCGCCACGAGTACCCCGATCGTTGCGGATGAAGCGCTGGCACCCGCCACCGGATACCCCTCGCCGGCCGACGGATGATAGGCAGGGGCCATGGACGGTCAATCCATCGAACCCGAACGCTGGGCGTCGGAGGCCGCGGTTGACCGCGCCGTCGAGAGCCGGCGCCGTCGACACCATCTGGAGAGCCAGCTGAGCGAGGAGACCGGTCTGGCGGGGGTTCTCCGTTCCTCGGTCGTTCGTGGGGCCCGAATTGAGCTCTCCACCACCGGTCCGGGAATCGCCGGCACCGTGGTCACCGTGGGCGGGGACCATCTGGCCCTCGACTCGGGTACCCACACCCACCTGGTGGCCCTGGCGGCGGTGACCGCCGTACACCTGGCCACACCCATCCCGACCGGCGCCGGAGCTGAGGCCCGGGCCGACCACAACGGTGCGACCCTCACCGAGATCCTGTCAGATCTCCGGGCCACGGACACCGAGGTCCACCTTCGCTGGGCACCCGACGGCAGCTGCCGGGGAACCGTGACCTCGGTCGGGCCCGATGTGGTGACGGTGTCCCGCCCCGGTTCGGGGACCGGCGTCTACCACGTGGTTCTGGCCCACCTGGTCTCCGTCACCTTCGCCGGCGTCGGGCGACCCCAGCTCTGGTGACGATGCTCGGGTCGCCTCAGAGCCGGCCCGGCCCGAAAACCAACCTCACAACACGGACTGGTGACGATGCTCGGGTCGCCTCAGAGCCGGCCCGGCCCGAAAACCAACCTCACAACACGGACTGGT
>JALSTE010000632.1 GCA_026983855.1 Acidimicrobiia bacterium | reverse complement strand
GTCCCTTCACGGCCAGGCGTCCCACCTCGCCGACGGGGGCCGGTTGACCATTCTCGTCGAGGACCTCGGCCCGGTATCCGGGTATGGGCCGGCCGGTGGCACCGGGTCGGATGTCGTCCCCGACGGCGGAGATGAACACGTGGAGCATCTCCGTGGAGCCGATCCCGTCCACGAGCCTGATCCCGGTGGCCTGGTGGAATGCCTCCCATGTTGAGCGGGGGAGGGTCTCGCCGGCTGACATGCACTGGCGAAGGGACGACAGGTCGTGGTTCTGGATCCCGTCCAGCATGGCCCGGTAGGCGGTGGGGGCGGTGAAGCAGAAGGTGCAGCGATGGCGGGCTATGGCCTCCAGCAGGGCCGGACCGGGTGTCTCGGTGAGTACGGTCGAGGCCCCGACCCGGAGGGGAAACAGGAGCAGGCCACCCAGACCGTAGGTGAAGGCCAGGGGTGGACTCCCGCAGAAGACGTCATCGGACGTGGGACGCAACAGGGCGTTGTTGGTGTCGGTGGCCGCCAGTATCTCGCGGTGGAAGTGGGCCGCGGCCTTGGGCTGGCCGGTCGTTCCCGAGGTGAACGCCAGCATGGCCACGTCGTCCGCGGCCGTGCTCACGGGTGTGAAGGGTTCGCTGCGCCCGGCCAGTTCGGCCGCCAGATCCGGAGCCCCGGAGGGACCCCAGCTGTCGAGGGGGAACTCACCGGCCACCGCCAGTTCATCCTCGTGGCGCAGTCTGCCGTCACAGAGGGCGAAACGGATCTGGGCCTTGTCGATGATCGTGCGCAGTTCCCGGCTGCGCAGCAGGGGCATGACCGAGACCGCCACCCCCCCGGCCCTGATGACCCCGAACCAGGCGGCCACCATCCATGGGTTGTTGAACGAATGTATGAGCACCCGGTTGCCGGGCACGAGTCCCCGGTCGTTCACGAGGTGGTTGGCGAACCGATCGGCCCAGTCCCGGAGTTCGGAGTAGGTCCAGGCGGTGTCACCGTCGGCGTCGCTCACACAGGGGCGGTCGCCCCAGCCCCGGGCGACGGCGGCGTCGAGGAGCTCGGCCCCGGCGTTGAGCTGGGAGGGGTAGTCCAGGCCGGGCATCTCCCAGATGAACTCGGGCCACTGTTCTGGCGGCGGCAGGTTGTCCCGGCAGAAGGTGTCTACGTGGGCGCTGACGCCGGCTGGGCCGTTCATGATGTCCCCCTGGGTAGCCACGGGGGCCCTTGGGGCTCCTCCCCGTGTGTGGGCTCCGTCCCCGGATCCGCGGTCCGTGATACGGAGGTCTGACGATCGCCAAAACTAGCAGGGGTGGGGAGGTCTTGAACCACCACCGGGTTCCGACCACGGCGTCCCGGCGGCCAGGCGTTGGTCAGCGGCTCCGGGACATGGTGGAATCGGACGATGTCCGCCAACCGTCTCCAACCCCGTTCGGTGATCGTCACCATCTTCGGGGCCTTCGTGCAACGCACCGGAAACTGGATAGCGGTGGCCGACCTGATCTCCCTGCTGGGTGAACTCGGAATCGAGGAACCCTCGGTCCGGGCGGCGGTGGCCCGTCTCAAGAAGTCGGGACTCCTGTTGCCCGTGACCCGGGCCGACGCGGCCGGGTACTCCGCCGGTCCCGAGTTCGTGGAGATACTCAGGGATGGTGACGCCCGTATCTTCGCCAGCCGTCGTCCGGCCGACCTCGAGGACGGCTGGGTCCTGGCCAGCTTCTCGGTCCCCGAATCGGAACGGGATCGCCGCTACCGCCTCCGCACCCATCTCCAGTCGCTGGGCTTCGGTTCCATCGGGTCGGGGGTGTGGATCGCGCCGCGCCGGGCTCTGGTGGACGCCCGC
>JALSTE010000631.1 GCA_026983855.1 Acidimicrobiia bacterium | reverse complement strand
TGCGGCGACGACACCACCCCGGACACAACCCGCTGCTGCGACGACACCACCCCGGACACAACCCGCTGCTGCGACGACACCACCCCGGACACAACCGGCTGCTGTGGCTGAGGCTTCAGCCGGTATCGAATCCCTCGTCGCGGTCGCCGGCAGGTACTCGTTCTTCACCGGTAAGGGCGGGGTGGGCAAGACCTCGACCTCAGCCGCCATGGCCATCGCCCTGGCCGACCGTGGTCGGTCGGTTCTGCTGGTCAGCACGGATCCGGCGTCCAACCTCGATGAGGTGCTCGAGACCCATCTGGATCGGGAGGCGCTACCCGTCACCGGGGTCGAGCGTCTGTGGGCCCTGAACGTGGATCCCGAGGCTGCCGCCGCCGCCTACCGGGAACGGGTGGTGGGTCCCTACCGCGAGCTCCTCCCGGAATCCGCCGTGGCCTCGATCGAGGAACAGCTCTCGGGGGCGTGCACGGTGGAGATCGCCGCCTTCGACGAATTCACGGCCCTGTTGACCGACCCTGAGGTCACCGGGCGTTACGACCACATCGTGTTCGACACCGCCCCCACCGGCCACACCCTGCGACTGCTGGCCCTACCCTCGGCGTGGACCTCCTTCATCGACGAGAACACCCTCGGTACCTCGTGCATCGGTCCCCTGTCCGGTCTCTCCCAACAACAGGATCGGTACACCCGGGCGATGGCGACCCTCGCCGACGGTGATCTGACCTCACTGGTCATGGTCACCCGGCCCGATCCCCTCTCCCTGGGTGAGGCGGCCCGGGCGGCGCAGGAGTTGCGCCGTCTGGGGATGGCGAATCAGCACCTCGTGGTGAACGGCATCTTCGTGGCCTCCGACCCCACCGATCCGGTGGCGGCGGGAATGGAAGACCTCGGCCGGCAGGCCCTCAACTCGCTTCCGGTCGAGTTGTCGACTCTGCCCCGCCACGAGATTCCCCTGGTCGCCTGGAACCCCGTGGGTATCACGGGTCTACGGGCCCTCGCCGGCGGTCCGGTCCCCGAGGCCGCTCCACCCGCGGATTCGAGGGATGCCCCCACGGTCGACTCCCTGGCGGACCTGATCGACTCCCTGGAGGCCGCCGGCCCCGGGCTGATCATGACCATGGGCAAGGGCGGGGTCGGCAAGACGACCCTGGCCTCGGTCGTCGCCCTGGAGCTGGCCCGGCGGGGAAACCGGGTGGATCTGTCCACCACCGACCCCGCCGCCCACCTCACGGCCACCCTCGAGGAGACCACCGGTGGCGGACATCTCGAGATCCACCGCATCAATCCCGATGCCGAGACCGCCGCCTACACGGCCGAGGTTCTGGCCACGGCCGGGGCGGGCATGGACGAGCGGGCCCGAGCGGTGCTGGAGGAGGACCTCCGTTCCCCCTGCACGGCGGAGATAGCGGTGTTCGGCGCCTTCGCCCGCACCGTCGCCACCGCCACCGACCGGTTCGTGGTACTCGACACCGCACCCACCGGACACACCATGTTGCTCCTCGACGCCGCCCAGGCCTATCACCGAGAGGTGGGTCGTCAGAGCGGAGGGGTTCCACCCGAGGTGTCCTCACTGCTGACCCGGCTCACCGATCCCACCTTCACCCACCTGCTGATCGTGACCCTGCCCGAACCGACCCCGGTGCACGAGGCGACCTCCCTGCAGGAGGATCTTCGTCGGGCGGGTATGGAGCCCGAGGTCTGGATAGTGAACCGCTGTCTCTCGGCCTCGGGGGCCACCGACCCCGTCCTGACCCGCCGGGCCGCCGAGGAGGTCCGCTGGATAGCCGAGGTGCACGACAAACTGGCCCGGAGGACCGTCACGGTGCCCTGGCGGGCCGAACCCCCCACGGGTGAAACGGGTCTGCTGCGATTGGCGACCTCGATCCCGGACTGACCCCACCCCCCGCCGGCGGATCCGAGGTCTGCACCGGCCTACGGGGAGAGCTCCCGGTTCTGCGACCGAACCCGTCCGGACCCCGGCGAATTCGGCCCTCGACCCTGGGTGGCGCCACCCCGATGGCCGGGGCCCGAACCCGCCTTCACACCGGACGGGGAGCCCGGTCTCCCAGCCCGCATCACCGATTGTCCGGCCGGTCGTGGCAGGATCGGAACCGGGAAGCGGGGAACTTCGTCATGACCGGACAATTCGACGACAGGGTTTCCGCCGATACGTGGTCCGAGCCGCCCCGGGACCTGCCGGTCATCGGCCGGCCCGACGTTCTGGTGGTGGGGGCGGGAGCGGCCGGTGTCGCCGCCGCCCTCGCCGCCGCCCGGCGGGGGGCCGACACCTGGCTGATCGAGAGACTGGGCCACATCGGGGGCCTGGCCGGCTTCGGTCTGATCAATCTGTTGCTCACCCTCGACGACGGTGAGGGCACCCAGGTGGTGTCCGGTCTCTGCCAGGAGTTCGTCGACGCCCTCTCCGTCCGGGGCGCCGCCCGCCACCCACGGCCCGATGAGTGGGGGTCCGAGGACCCCGACCGGGTCGAGTACTGGCGTCAATGGGGGCTGATCTGGGGGCGACCCCCCGAGAACGTCCGCTACTCCGTGGCCTTCGAGCCCGAATCGTTCGTGGATGTCGGATACGACCTGATGAGGGGGGCCGGGGTCCACCTGTGTCTCCACCGCTGGTGCACCGCCACCCACGGATCCGGAGGGCACATCGAGGCCGTCGTCACCGAGTCCAAGGCCGGTCGGGAGGCGATTCTCCCGAGCGTGGTGATCGACACCACCGGGGACGGCGACGTGTTCCACTACGCCGGGGCGGAGTCCGATCTGGTCACCGTCTACCCCTTCCAGTGGTTCCGCATGGGTGGCGTCAGCGGCCTCGGGGAGTACGGCATGGACGGGGGTGTCTACTTTCGGACCACGGACCCCGGTCGGGTGCTGGTGCCGTGGGGTGGCCCGGGGGCGGTGGACTTCCGTATCGATCCCACCGATCCCGACGACCTCGCCCGGGCCGAGATCGAGTGCCGTCGGGGGGTGAGGGCCGAGGTGACCCGGCTGCGGGAGGAGGCCAGGGGATTCGGAACGGCCTGGCTGGACGACATCGCCCGCCAACTGGGAATCACCGAGTCCCGCCGGTTGATCGGGGATCTGATATTGGAGAAGTCCGACGGAAACAGGGTCTTCCCCGACTCCGTCGCCCGTACCGGACACTGGACCCGCCGCGGCGTGGTCTACGACATCCCGTACCGCTGCCTCACCACACCCCTGGTGTCCAATCTGCTGACCGCCGGAAGGTGCATCTCCACCAGCCGCTACGTCCATCAGGCCACCAAGGAGATACCCGCCGCCATGGCCACGGGTGAGGCCGCCGGGGCCGCCGCGGTGGCCGCCCTCAACCACGGGGGCCTGGTCCACCGCGTCGACGTCAGGGAACTACGGCGGGATCTCACCGCCTCCGGGGCGATGGTGGGTGAGGGAGAGGGGCTCCCTGGACCCGATCTGCGCCCCAAACCTGACCGGGGCCCTGGTGGGTGAGGGAGTGGGGTGAGATGGTGGAGCTGATGGGACTCGAACCCACGACCCCCTGCTTGCAAAGCAGGTGCTCTAGCCAGCTGAGCTACAGCCCCGTGAACACACCAGCCTAGCTGCGCACCGCGCCGACCGATCGGGTCAGGCGCGGGTGTGGGGCTCGGGCATCACCACCTCCATGGGGTCGGCGGCGCAGTCCCGGAGGTGGGCCCGGTGGGCGGCCGGCAGGAGCTCGGGGTCGGTCCACACATCGACGATCGTCAGGGCCAGGGCCAGGGCCCCGTCCAGCACCGCCCGGTCACCGGTTTCCGACCCAGCGGCGGTGGCGAACTCCCGTTCGTGGATCGAGACCCCCTCGGGGGCCAGCTTGATCACCGGATGCAGAGAGGGCACCAGGCGACTGACCAGGCCCATGTCGGTGCTCCCGTAGACGTGGCCCACCTGCTCGGGGTCCCCCACCGTGCGTCCCAGCCGGGCGGAGTTGGCCACCCAACGCTCCACCAGGGGGCCCGAGTCCAACACCTGGCTCATTCCCGCCGTGACCTCCAGGTCCACCTCACAGCGGGCGGCCAGAGCCCCGGCCTCCAGGCAGGCGACCAGCTTGTCCCTGGCGTCGGCCATCGAGGTGGCGGTGCGACCCCGGGCCACCCACCGGGCGGTGACCCTCTCGGGAATCACGTTCGACCGCTTGGGAACCTCCATGAAGGTGCCGTGGACCCTCTGATCGGGGGCCAGTTGCTGTCTCATGGCCCCCACGTTGGTGTAGCCCAGGACGGCGGCATCGAGGGCGTTGCGCCCCTGCCACGGTGAGGCGGCGGAATGCGAGGCACGTCCGTGATAGGTGGCCCACACGGCACAGGCGGCCAGGGTGGTCATGTGGGTCAGATCCCGGTCGCCGGGGTGCACCATCACCGCGGCGTCGACCCCCTCCAGGGCCCCATCCGCCGCCATGAGGCCCTTGCCGTTGCCTCCCTCCTCGGCCGGGGTGCCGAGAATCCGCAGTGCACCCCCCACCTCGGAGACCACCGAGGCCGCCGCCAGGGCGGCCCCCAGACCAGCGGCGGCGATCACGTTGTGGCCACAGGCGTGACCGATCTCCTCCAGGGCGTCGTACTCCAGACACACCGCCACCGTGGGCCCCGGGCCCGGACCCACGTCGGCCCGGAAGGCGGTGGCCAGACCATGGGCCGAGCGAACCACGTCCAGTCCCCGGTCGGCCAGGATCCCCGTGAGCAGATCATGGGCATGGTGCTCCTCGAACATGGTCTCGGGGTGGCGGTGGATGTCCCGCGAGACCGAGATCAGCATCGGCCCCAGTTCCTCCACCCGGGCGGCCACCCGTTCCCTCACACTCATCGTCTCCCCCTCGTCATCCGGTACGCCCACACTAGGGAACCCGGGATGTTGAATCTCCCACGGCTACCGGCCATGAAGGCCGACGACCACTCTCAGTAGTCATTTTGATCTCCGAACTGGGTTGTGTTGCCACCCTCTGGGCCCCCATCGGTCGCTTCGGAACAGCTCGGTGGGCCGATCCGGGTACTTCTCCGTTCCACCCGACGCGCGCTCTCCGCGTTGGGCTATGTTCGCCTCCCGCGACAGGAGGAATGACAGTGAAGAAGCTCATGGCCGAATTCAGAGAGTTCATCGACAAGGGTGACATCGTCGATGCCGCCGTCGGCTTGATCCTGGCCCTGGCGTTCGTACCGGTGGTCGGATCCCTCGTGGATGACATCCTGATGCCGATCATCGCCGCCATCTTCGGACAGCCCGATTTCCAGGCTCTCTACATCGACATCGGCGACGCCAGGATCATGTACGGGAACTTCATCACCGTGGTGATCAGCTTCCTGCTGATCGCCTTCGCCGTGTTCATGATGGTGAAGGCCTACAACCGCTTCAAGGCCGAGAAGCCGGCCGAGGAGTCCGGCCCCAGCGAGGTGGACCTTCTCATCGAGATCAGGGACTCCCTGGGTCGGGGCTGATCCGGCCTCCACGTCCGAGACACCCCCACACGGCCCCGGCGCTAGCGTCGGGGCCGTGATTGATCTCCGGGACATACGAACCGCCGCCCGCCGACTCCGGGGGGTGGCCCACCGGACCCCCGTGGTGACCTCGAGGCTCCTCGACGCCGCCACCGGAGCCGAGGTGTTCCTCAAGGCCGAGAACCTCCAGCGCACCGGATCGTTCAAGATCCGCGGGGCCTACAACACGGTGGCCTCCCTCTCAGAGGAGGAACGCAGCCGGGGGGTCGTGGCCTTCTCCTCGGGAAATCACGCCCAGGCGGTGGCCCACGCCTGTGAGCTGGCCGGGGTCGAGGCCACCATCGTGATGCCCACCGACGCCCCGCCCAACAAGAGGGCGGCCACCGAGGGTTACGGGGCCACCATCGTGGAGTACGACCGGTTCACCGAGGACCGCCAGGCCATCGCCCTGGAGATCTCCGAACGGACCGGAGCCTGTCTGGTTCCACCGTTCGATCATCGTGAGATCCTGGCCGGGCAGGGAACCTGCGGGCTGGAACTGGCCGAACAGGTCCCCGGGCTCGACATCGTCTTCATCTGCGTCGGTGGGGGTGGACTGATGGCCGGGTGCGCCACCGCCCTGACCTCCCTCCAGCCCGGGGTGGAGATCAGGGGGGTTGAGCCGGCGGCGGCCGACGACACCTTCCGCTCATTCGCCGCCGGTCACCCCGTTGAGATCCCCCAGCCCGACACCATCGCCGATGGCCTCGCCCCCCGCCGACCCGGGGACATGACCTTCGAGATCAACCAGCGACTGGCGTCGGGAATCGACCTGGTGGCGGAGGAGGAGATCGCCACCACCATGGGGTTCCTCTTCGAGAGGCTGAAGCTCGTGGTCGAGCCCAGCGGGGCCACGGCCCTGGCCGCGGTCATGTCGGGTCGGGTCCCCGTCGAGGGCCGGCGGGTCGGGGTGACCCTGACCGGCGGGAACATCGACGCCAACCGTTTCGCCGAGATCATCGCCCGGTTTCACGATGACCGCTGAGCCGGACTCCGCACCCCGACCAGGAGCGGAACCGACGGTTGCGCCTCATGGCCACTGAGCCCGATCTCCAGATCTCCCCGGGATTGTCCATACCCGGACGTTGCCTCCGGTGGCGCTTCGGACCCAGCGGCGGACCCGGGGGCCAGCACGCCAACCGGGCCCACACCAGGGCCGAACTCACCGTGGACCTCGCCACCTGCGAGGGAATCGACGACTCCGTACGGGCCCGTCTCATCCGCAAACTCGGACCCACCGTGACCACCATCGCCGATGAGGAACGGTCCCAGCTCCGCAACCGGGGGAAGGCCCGGGAGAGGTTGGCGGCCCGGCTGGGCGCCGCTCTCGTCCGTCAGAGGCCCCGCCGTCCGACCAAACCCACCCGGGGCTCGCAGCGTCGGAGGGTGGAGGCCAAGAAGAGGAGATCCCAGATCAAGCGGGGGCGGGGCCGCCCCGGCCTCGAGGACTGACCCACTCCCCCGGGGTCTCCCCGGCCCGGGCACTCGCACACCCATCAAGTCTCCCCGGCCCGGGCACCCGCACACCCATCGAGTCTCCCCGGCCCGGGCACCGGGGTACCACCGGGTCACCCCTGCTCGAACAGCCTCATCCGATCCACATCGGTGACTCTTCGGTCGTTCTCCGATATCTCCCAGCGGGCGGCGTGGATGTAGTGATCGACCACGTCATCACCCAGGGCGGATCTCATGACGGTTGAGGCGTCGAGTTCGGCCACCGCGTCCCTCAGATTGCCCGGCACCTCGGGAATCTCATCGGCGTCGGCCTCGTAAATGTTCCCCGAGACCGGGGGACCCGGGTCCATCCCGGTGTCGATCCCGTGCAGACCGGCGGCGATCGTGGCCGCGAAGACCATGTAGGGGTTCACGTCGGCCCCGGGGATGCGGCACTCTATCCGTCGGCCCGGTCCCGAGCCCACGGCCCTGAACCCGGCCGTCCGGTTGTCCTCGCTCCAGGCCAGTCGGGTCGGGGCGAAGGTCCCCGACACGAACCTCTTGTAGGAATTCACGTTCGGGGCGAAGAACACCGTCGACGCCGGGGCCAGGGCCAGCAGACCGGCGACCCAACCCCGGAACTCCGGTGTGTCGGGATCTCCCGGTCGGCGGCCGAACAGGGCCCTACCGTCATCGGACCACAGGGACGAGTGGACGTGACAGCTGCTCCCGGCCAGCTCGGTGTCGAACTTGGCCATGAAGGTGGCGGCCCGGTCCCGCTGCCAGGCCATCTCCTTGACCGCGGTCTTGTAGATGACGTGGCGGTCGGCCATCTCCAGGGCCTCGGCGAATCGGAGGTTGATCTCCTGCTGGCCCGGGCCCCACTCACCCTTGGAGAACTCGACCGGGATCCCGGCGGCGTCCATGGCGTTGCGAACGGCCCGGATCAGGCCCTCCTCCTTGGTCGTCTGGAACAGGTGGTAGTCCTCGATGTACCAACCGGTGTGGGCCAGGTTCCGGTATCCGCTCTCGTGGGCCGAGGTGTAGGTCTCGTCGAAGAGGTAGAACTCCAGTTCCGAACCGATGCGGGCCTCCCAGCCCCTCTCGGCCAGGCGGGCGAGTTGGGTCCGCAGCACGGTGCGGGGGGCGTGGGCCACCGGTTCGCCCCGGTGATCGAACGCGTCGCAGAGAACCATCGCCGTGGCCTCCAACCAGGGGACGACACGCAGGGTCGACAGGTCCGGCCTGATGGCGATGTCGCCGTATCCGGCGTCCCACGAGGCGGCGGCGTAGCCGGGGACCGGCTCCATCTCGATGTCGACGGTGAGCAGGTAGTCGCAGACGTGGAGATCGGAGTCGATCTGATCACAGAAGTAGTGACCGGTGACCCTCTTGCCGACCAGGCGACCCTGCATGTCGGGCAGGGCCACCAGCACGGTGTCGATGTCGCCCCGGTCCACGGCGGCGGTGAGCTGGTCGATGGAAATCCTGCCTCGCATGAGGTGACCCTAGTGCCGACCGGCCCGAGCCACCGACCGACGTGTCCCCGCCCCGCCCGAGGTTCGACGGACGACCCCGAGACGTCACCACCCCGCACCAGCCCCCAGGACCCCGAGCCGTCACCACCCGGTACCACCCCCCCGGGGGACCACAACC
>JALSTE010000630.1 GCA_026983855.1 Acidimicrobiia bacterium | reverse complement strand
TCCGTGTTCTGTGTCCGTCGGGTGGTTGTGTGGGGACCGGTGGTCGGGCATAGATCGGGGGTGGGGGCGAGGTGGGGGTGTGGTACCGGTACTCTCGGATCTGTTCGACGAAATCGATCGAGGCGAGAACATGAGCAGCATCGAAGCGGTCCTGGCCAGAGAGGTCCTGGACTCCAGGGGCAACCCGACCGTGGAGGTGGAGGTCGGGCTCGAATCGGGGGCGGTGGGTCGGGCCATCGTCCCCTCGGGGGCGTCGACCGGACGATTCGAGGCCGTGGAGTTGCGGGACGGGGGTGACCGTTTCGGGGGCAAGGGGGTGCTCACCGCCGTAGGTCACGTCAACGGTGAGATAGCCGATGCGGTGGAGGACCTCGAGGCCCTGGACCAGCGGGGGCTGGACCTGACCCTGGTCGATCTCGACGGCACGCCGAACAAGGCTCGTTTGGGGGCCAACGCCATACTCGGTGTCTCCCTGGCGGTGGCCCGGGCCGCGGCCGATGAACTCGGTCTGCCCCTGTTCCGCTACATCGGCGGGGTGAACGCCCACACCCTCCCCGTCCCGATGATGAACGTGATCAATGGCGGCGAGCACGCCGACAACAACATCGACTTCCAGGAGTTCATGCTCATGCCCGTGGGGGCGGCGTCGTTCTCCGAGGCGCTCCGCTGGGGGGCCCAGACCTATCACGTGCTCAAGGGGGTCCTCCACGAGAGGGGTCTGTCGACCGCCATCGGGGACGAGGGGGGCTTCGCTCCCAATCTCGACTCCAACGAGGAGGCCCTGGAGCTACTGGTGGAGGCCATCGGCCGGGCCGGTCTGGAGCCGGGCACCGAGATGGCCTTGGCCATGGACACGGCCTCGTCGGAGTTCTACCGCGAGGGCGGGTACGTCCTATCGGGCGAGGGTCGCACCCTCGACGCCGCCGGAATGGTGGATCTGCTGGCCGGGCTCGTCGATCGGTACCCCATCGTGTCCATCGAGGACGGTCTCGACGAGGAGGACTGGTCGGGATGGCAACTGCTGACCGAGCGGCTGTCGGGCCGGGTCCAGTTGGTGGGTGACGACATCTTCGTGACCAATTCGGAGCGCCTCCGGAGGGGAATCGACGAGGGGGTGGCGAACTCCATCCTGATCAAGGTCAACCAGATCGGGACCCTCACCGAGACCCTGGACACCGTCGGACTGGCCACCCGGCACGCCTATACGAACGTGATGTCCCACCGCTCGGGTGAGACCGAGGACACCACCATCGCCGATCTGGCGGTGGCGGTGAACTGCGGCCAGATCAAGACGGGGGCCCCGGCCCGCAGCGATCGGGTGGCCAAGTACAACCAACTTCTGCGGATCGAGTCTCAGCTCGGTGAGGCGGCCGTATTCCCCGGAGCCGGAGCCCTGGCGGGACGATGAGGGCACCCCTTAGAGTGGTGGCGTTCACCGCCCGAATTCTGTGGACGATTCTCGGGGCCCTGGTGATCGGGGCGGCGATCTTCGCGGTCATCTTCCCGGCCCGGGCCTATCTGGCAAAAAAGGACGAGGTCACCCGGACCCGGGCCGAGCTGGCCTCGGTGAACACCAGAATCGACGAGCTGGAGTCGGAAATCGCTGATTTCAGGAACCCGGTGGCCGTGGCCCGGATAGCCCGGGAGAGATTCGGTCTGGTGTCGGAGGGGGAGCAGCTCTACCGGCTCTCGGCCCGTCCCGAGGAGGCGGCCCGATTCCCCGAACTGTGGCCCTGGCCGGGGATGGAGAGGCTGGTTCGGGGTTCCTGAGGGTTCGGCTGGTTGCCGGTTCGGGGTTCCTGAGGGTTCGGCTGGTTGCCGGTTCGGGGTTCCTGGGG
>JALSTE010000629.1 GCA_026983855.1 Acidimicrobiia bacterium | reverse complement strand
GGGGAGCTGCTGGGTGACACCCAGGGCCTGCCCGGTGGGAAGGATGGTGACCTTGTGCACGGGGTCGGCGTGGGGTAGCAGGGTGGCCATGAGGGCGTGGCCTCCCTCGTGGTAGGCGGTGATCCGCTTCTCGTGGTCGCTCATGGCCACCGATTCGCGTCGCTGGCCCATCATGATCCGGTCGCGGGCGGCCTCGAAGTCCTCGGCCTCGATCCGGTCGGCTCCCCGGCGGACGGCGTGGAGGGCGGCCTCGTTGACCAGATTGGCGAGATCGGCCCCCGACATACCCGGGGTTCCCCGGGCCATGGTGGTGAGGTCGATGTCGGGGGAGACCTGCTTGTCGGCGCAGTGCACCCGGAGGATGGCCAGGCGCTCCTCCATCTCGGGCAGGGGGACCACCACCTGGCGGTCGAAGCGACCCGGTCGCAGCAGGGCCGGATCCAGCACGTCGGGCCGGTTCGTGGCCGCCATCATGACGATCCCCTCGGTGGCCTCGAAGCCGTCCATCTCGGCCAGCATCTGGTTGAGGGTCTGCTCACGTTCGTCGTGACCCCCGCCCAGGCCGGCCCCCCGCTTGCGGCCGATGGAGTCGATCTCGTCGATGAAGATGATCGCCCGGCCCAGCTTGCGGGCACTCTGGAACAGGTCCCGGACCCGGCTGGCCCCGACCCCCACGAACATCTCCATGAAGTCCGAGCCGGTCACCGACATGAACGGGACCCCAGCCTCGCCGGCCACGGCCCGGGCGATGAGGGTCTTTCCGGTTCCGGGGGGTCCGACCAGCAGGACCCCCTTGGGGATGCGGGCCCCGATGGCGGCGAACTGCTCGGGATGCTTGAGGAAGTCCACCACCTCCCTGATCTCCTGTTTCACCCCGTCGTAGCCGGCCACGTCGGCGAAGGTGGTGGCGGGCCGCTCGGTGGTGTAGGTCTTGGCCCGGGAACGTCCGATGGACATGATTCCCGACATCTGGCCCTGGGCCCGTCTCTGCATCCAGAACAGGAACCCGACGATCAGGGCCAGGGGCAGGAGGATCGGGAGCAGCAGGCCGAGGATGCTGGTGCGGGGATTGACGAACTTGTAGTCGACGTTACGGTCCTTGAGCAGGGCCAGATCTTCCTCGCTGTTCTTGGTGGGGCCCACGGTGGTGAACTCCGAACCGTCGCTGAGGACCCCGTTGATGCGCCCGTCGCGGTTGGAGATCTCCACGGAGTCGACCTCGCCCCGTGACACCCGGGCGATGTAGTCGCTGTAGTCGATGGACTCCCGGGTGTCGTTGTTCAGCAGTGGCGGGAGCACGAAGGAGGCCACGACCAGGCCGACGAGTATCCATATGGACCATCGGGGGAAGCCACCGTCGCCGCGCACCCGCGAGGGAGGCCGGGGTCCGGAGCCTTCGGGAGTGTCACGTGACATGGGTCCATGCTAGGAGTTCGGGAGGCGGTTCCGGGCCCGGGTGGGGGTCGGTGGACCCGGTATCCGGGGATCGGGGTGGGAACGGGGGTAGCGTGGAGCCGATGCAAAGGCTTTGTTCACGCCCCCTGTGCAGCCGTGAGGCCGAGGTGGCCCTGAGTTTCGACTACTCCCGGGGTCACGTTCGTCTGGAGGCCCTGGGCGACAGCGATCCCCACGTGCTGGACCTGTGCGCGGTCCACGCCGAGCGATTCGATCCCCCCCGGGGATGGACGCTCGAGGATGCCCGGGGGCCCGTGGAGGTCATTGTGCTGAGCGCGGTTGAGCCTGGGGCCGTTCTGGCCGGTTGAGGGTCTGACACCCGGCGAGGTGGAGGGCTCGGGGTGGTAGGCGGGTTCGCCCCGGAGTGGGTGTGGGGCGCGGCC
>JALSTE010000628.1 GCA_026983855.1 Acidimicrobiia bacterium | reverse complement strand
TCACCACCGTCGTTCCCCGCGCGGAGAGGTCCGCCAGCAGACCCGCCACCCGGGCCCGACCGGTGGGATCCAGCATGGCCGTGGCCTCGTCGGCCAGGAGGACGGCGGCCCCCCGCAGCAGGGAGTTGGCGATCGCCAGTCGCTGGAGCTCGCCACCGGAGAGGGTGGAGGTGTCCCGGTCCTCCATGCCGCCGAGGCCCACCCGATCCAGGGCCCCGCCGATGGCCTCACCGTCGGGTCGGGGCAGGATCCCCCAGACCACGTCCTGGGAGACCCGGGGCGCCAGCACCTGGGCGGCGGGGTTCTGACCGATCAGCGCCGTTCCCCCGGGGCGGCCGAGGCCGGGGTGGCGGTCCCCGTCGTCGGTCTCGAAGCGGGCCGTGCCGAGCCCCGCCAGGGCGTGGAGCAGGCTGGTCTTGCCCGCCCCGTTGGGGCCCACGATGCTCAGGTGGTCCCCGGCGGACAGCTCCAGGTCGACGGGCCCCATCCAGTCCGCTCCGTCGGCGGGCCGCCACCGGGCCGCCTCGAGGGTCACCGGTAGGGGCGACGGCGCTCCGGAGTCCTCGGCTGGGGAGGGGTCGGTCGCCGGGCCCAGGGAGCGTTCGACCCGATGGAGGACATGGCCGCCGAGCCGGCGCACCAGCAGGGCGTAGACGATCACCACCGGGATCTGAGCCAGGGGGATGAACACCCACCAGAGGCGGATGAGGCCCTCGAGCAGATCCGATCCGGAGGTGGCGGCACCCTCGAGACCGACGCGGGTCAGGATCGACGAGGCCCCGCCCCACATGCTGCGGGCCAGGTCAAACCACAGCGACCGGATCTCGGCGAAGATGGCCAGGATCCCCACCGAGATGGTGGACATGGCGGGCCAGGTGACGGCCAGGTTCATCCCCACCGTCGCCGTCACCCCCCGGCCCCGACGCAGGGCCGCACCGGTGGTGCCCCCCAGAACGTGGGCCATGACCGCCTGGGTGACGGGTCCGAACCCGCCGAGGAGGATCCCCAGGACCGCGGTGCTGAACCCCGAGTAGGCCACCACCCGGGTCCGTCTTCGGGCCGCCAGGACCGACACCGCCACCGCCTCGAAGAGCTGGAAGAAGGTACCGGCGCCGAGGAGGCGGCCGGTGGCGATCATGGCGAATACCAGGGCCGCGGTGGTGGCGGCGTCGGCCATCTCGGCCGGGGTGACGCTCCGGTCCGTGAACTTGTTGGCTGATCGGGGCAAGCTGGGGTTTCCGGTGGCGGGAGGAGAACGTCGGCCGGGTTTCACGCTACAGCCCCACCGTCGCAACATCGGTCGCCCGGATGGGTGGCGGGATCAGCCCGGCCGGTGGGGGGCACCGGGGGTGGCGGTATCGACGGGGTCGACGGCCTCTAACATGGCGACCATGCCGATGAGGACCAACTGTCGTCACTACGAGAGTCGCGAGTACCCCAACGGCGAGACGGTGCGGAAGTGCAATCTGGACCTGGCCCCCGAGGCCCCCTGGCGCTGCCCCGAGGACTGCCCCAGCTACACCCCCCGGCGCATAGACGTGGGCTGGGTGCACGGAAGTCTGGGTGTACACGACTTTCCCGAGGAACCACCGGGCCTGGGCGACGACGACTCCATCGCCGCCCTGCTGGACGAGGCCGAGGACATCATCAACGCCGCCGGGCCGGAGATCCTGGCCGAGGTGGAGAAGGAGAAGCGGGGACGTTCGGGGCCGGTGCGCAAGATGTCCAAGAAGGCCCGGGCCAGGATGAGGCGCAAGAAGAAGAAGCGCTGAACGGTATGTTCCGATCCGGTGTATTTCTCCTACGCGCGTAGGTAAAATGCCGGGGCCGTATCCCCT
>JALSTE010000627.1 GCA_026983855.1 Acidimicrobiia bacterium | reverse complement strand
GCCTATGGGAACCGGGGGGACATGATCCGGGGTGAGGGGGGGATCCTCCCCCTCGGTGAGGCCTCTGTACTCAGACCCGGCGACGACGTGACCCTCATATCCCTCGGCCAGATGGTCCCCGTGGCCTTGGCGGCGGCCGACCGACTGGAGTCCAGGGACATCTCGGCCGAGGTCATAGACTTGCGCACCCTCCGGCCGTGGGATCGCGGAACCGTGCTCAACTCGGTGACCCGGACCCGCCGGGCGGTGATCGTGGAGGAGAACCCGCTTGGGGGAGGTTGGGGACACGAACCGGCCTCGGTCATCGCCGCCGAACTGTTCGGAGAACTCCGGGCACCGGTGCACCGCGTGACGACTCCCGACGTGCCGGTCCCCTTCAGTCGGGACCTGGAACTCACCTTCCTGCCCACCCCTCAGTACGTGACCGATCAGGTGGCCTCCCTCTGCGACACGGGCAGGTGCCCGTCGCCCTGGTGGGAGGAGCTGGTGTGACCGACGAACGGAACGAGCACCGTGCCGGTTCACCACCACCCCCGTCCGAGGAGACAACGTGAGCATCGTGACCGTTCCCCGACTGGGCGAGATGACCGAGGAGGTCGTCCTGATCGAATGGTTGGTCGCCGTGGGGGATCGAGTGGCGGTCGGGACACCCCTGGTACTGGTCGAGACCGACAAGGTGGAGAGTGAAATCCCCTCCACCGCGAACGGGCTGGTGGTCGAGCTGATGGCGGAAGAGGACGACGAGCTGGCCGTTGGTGACCCCGTCTGCCGGATCGAGGAGGGGAACTGAATTGGCCATCGATCTCAACACCGCCGACCCCGAGGCCCTCCGGCGGCGGCTGGCTCTCCGCGACGATCCCGTCCAGAGGTATCGACGACTGGTCGAGATCCGGGCGGCCGAGGAACGAATCCGCGAGTTCCATGCCTCGGGCCAGGCCTGGGGAACCACCCACTGCGCCGACGGCCAGGAGGCGGTGGCCGTGGGACTGGCCGCCGCCGCTCCCCCCACCGACCTGTTCTGGGTCGCCCACCGGGTGCACGCCATTGGCCTGGCGCTCGGATGCACCCTCGAGTCGGTCTTCGCCGAGAATCTCGGGAGGACCACCGGGTCGGTGGGTGGGATCGGGGGCTCCTTCCACCTCACGGACGTGGGAGTGGGCCTCATCCACTCCTTCACGATCATCGGCACCCAGATCGCCCAGGCCCTGGGGGGAGCCTTCGCCTCCCAGGTACTCGACTCGGACCGGGTCACGGTGGCGGTCTTCGGTGACGGGGCCACCAACATCGGGGTGTTCCACGAGGCACTGAACCTGGCGTCGCTGTGGAAGGCCCCGGTGGTTTTCGTGCTCGAGAACAACCACTACGCCGAGTTCACCCACGTTGACGCCGTGAGCACCGTGACCCCCCTGGCCCGCCGGGCAGATTCCTACGGCATCCCCTGGCAGGTGGTCGACGGGCAGGACGTGGAGGCCGTCACCTCGGCCACCACATCGGCCCTCGAACACGCCCGTGGCGGAGCCGGCCCGACCCTGCTCGAGATGTCCACCTACCGCTATCTGGGACACTCACGTTCCGACCCCGCCGCCTACCGTCCCGAGGGGGAGGCCGAGGTCTGGCATGAGCGGGATCCGATCAAGGTCGAGGCCGCCCGACTCCGGGCCCTGAACGTCGTGTCGGACGCGGATCTGTCCGCCATCGACGAATCGGTCGCCAACGAAATCGCGGCGGCGGCGGATGCCGCGTTCTCGGCACCGAAGCCACCCCTGTCCGCCATGTTCACCAACGTCTGGGCGCCGGAACCCGCCCCGTGAAGTGGGGACGAGAACTTTCCATGACGGTCACCGAGGAAAGGAGCCACCACCATGGCTGACATCCAAGGCAGAGTAGCCCCGGGATTCGAACCGGTCCTGGAGGCGTTCTCCGCCAATTTCACCGACCGGAACGAAATCGGAGGGGCGTTCGCGGCCTATCACCGGGGACGCAAAGTCGTCGACATCTGGGGGGGAGAATCCCGGCCGGGACAACCCTGGCGGGAGGACACCTGCACCCTGGTCTGGTCGGCGACCAAGGGCATGGCCTCGCTGGTGGCTCATCTCCTGGTGGATCGTGGCGCCCTGGATCCGGGTCGGGCCATCGCCGACTACTGGCCCGAGTTCGCCGCCGGGGGTAAGGACGGAATCACCGTCCTCGACATTCTCACCCACGGGGCTCGCCTCCCATGGCCCCCCGGGTACCCCGCCGTCATCACGGCCGACGACATCGACGGCTGGGACGATCCCTCCCCCCTCATTCGGCTACTGGAGAGGGCCGAGCCGGTTCTGCCGCCCGGTCACCACGCCTATCACGCCCTGACCTTCGGGCTGCTGCTGGGTGAGGTCGTACTGAGAGCCACCGGGCGAACACTCGGCACGATCTTCCGGGAGGAGATCGCCCAACCCCTGGCCCTGAACACCCGAATCGGAACACCAGTCACGGAGCAGGACTCACTGGCCGAGTTGAGTCTCACCATTCCCCCTCCGCCGACCGACGATCCCGAGGTCCTGGCCATGATGGCCGAGGCCCTCGGCCCCGAGGGTCCCACCGGCCGGTGCCTGCTCGTGGGCCAGGCCGGACCGACACTGTTCGACCGCATCGGCAACGACCCCGGTTTCCGGGCGGCGGAATACCCCGCCGCCAACGGCACCACCGATGCCCGCAGCCTGGCCCGTATGTACGCGCTGCTGGCGGGTGGAGGCGAACTCGACGGGACGCGACTGGTGTCGGAGGAGTCCGTCGACCGTCATCGCCGTGAACAGTGGCGTGGTATCGACGAGTCACTCGGAGCCGAGAAGCGATACGGCACCGGCTACATGCTGGCAGGGACCGAGGCTGAGACCTTCGGTCCCAATCCCGACGCCTTCGGCCATCCGGGAATGGGCGGCTCGCTGGGATTCGCCGACCCTGAGTCCGGAATCGGCTACGGCTACGTCACCAACCACATGATCTTCGAAGTGGCTGTCGATCCTCGGGCCCGAGCCCTGGCCGACGCCCTCTACTCCTGCATCTGAGCCTGCCGACCTCCCGGGGCGGCGGGCCCTGCCATCCGTAGTGGCACAGGGTCATCAAAGCTCATATCATTAGATACCTAGCGGCTCTCGTGGGGGATCCGGGAGCCGCACCCAGCCATGACACCGATCCACCTTGGAGACGACTTGGCCACGCGAAGTGCAAGCGAACTACTGGCCGCCTATCGGACCATGAGGACCATGAGGGCGTTCGAGGAGAGAATGCACGTCGAGTTCGCCGGCGGTGGGGTACCGGGATTCGTGCACCTCTACGCCGGGCAGGAGGCCTCCGCCGCCGGCGTGTGCGCCCACCTGACCGGCCGCGACGTTCTGCTCAACACCCACCGGGCCCACGGACCGGCCATCGCACGCGGCGCCGACATCTTCGCCGTGGCCAAGGAGATCTACTGCCGGGGTGACGGTCTGTGTCGGGGGAGAGGGGGTTCGGCCCATCTCCACGACGCCGCGAACGGTCTGTGGGCCGCCAACAGCGGGGTCGGCAGCGGGGTCGCCCTGGGCTGCGGGGCCGCGCTCGCCGCCCGTACGAAAGGTACCGGTGGAGTTGCCGTGGCCCTGGTTGGCGACGGCGCGGTCAATCAGGGCGTGGTGTCGGAGGGATTGAACCTGGCCTCGATCTGGAAGCTACCCCTTGTGGTGGTCTTCGAGAACAACGGGTACGGAGAGGCCACCGCGGCGGAGTACGCGATCGCCGGCGGAAGTATCGCCCACCGGGCGGAGGCCTTCGGCATGCCTGGTCACCGGGTGGACGGTAGCGACTACTTCGTGGTTTCCGAGTCGGTTGGCACCGCGGTGTCCCGGGCCCGCAGGGGGGACGGTCCAAGCCTGATCGAGGTGGACGTACCCCGGTTCTTCGGCCACTTCGAGGGCGACGCCCAGACCTACCGGTCCCCCGAGGAGGCCGAGAGGGCCCGCCGTGAACGCGACTGCCTGGTGAAGTTCCGGGAGAGTGTCATCTCCGACGGGGTGCTGGAGGCGGAGTCCCTGGACCTGATCGACGGCGAGGTCGCCCATCTGATCGAGAGGGTCTACACCGAGGCCAAGGCGGCCCCCCTTCCCCCCGACAGCGAGTTCATGGAGTACATCTATGCCGACTCCCACTGAGACGAGCCCGCCGTGGTGCTGAAGACCTACCGCCAGGCCATCAACGAAGCCCTGGTCGGGGAGATGAGGCGCGACGCCGATGTCATCCTCATGGGTGAGGACGTGGCCGGGGGGGCCGGGGGTTCGGGTGAGGATGATGCGTGGGGCGGTCCACTCGGCGTGACCAGGGGCCTCCTCAGCGAGTTCGGATCCGACCGGGTGCTGGACACCCCCATCAGTGAGGCGGGTTTCATCGGCGCCGCCATAGGTGCCGCCGCCGCCGGCCTGCGCCCCGTCGTGGATCTGATGTTCAACGACTTCGTGGGGGTCTGCTTCGACCAGGTGGTCAACCAGGCCGCCAAGTTCCGCTACATGTTCGGCGGTCAGGACCAGGTCCCCCTGACCATCCGCACCATGATCGGCGCCGGACTCAACATCTCCTCCCAGCACTCCCAGAGCCTCTACCCGGTCTTCAGTTACTTCGCCGGGTTGAAGGTGCTGGTTCCGTCGTCCCCCTACGACGCCAAGGGGCTGCTCACCTCGGCGATCCGTGACAACGACCCGGTGATCTTCTGCGAGCACAAACTGCTCTACGACATGGTCGAGGACGTACCCGACGAGAACTACTCGATCCCGTTCGGGGAGGCCAATCTCCTCCGTGAGGGTCAGGACGTCACGATCGTGGCCCTCTCCCGGATGGTCCACGTCGCCACCGAGGCGGCCGCGGTCCTGGCCCGGGAGGGAATCGAGGCCGATCTTCTGGATCCCCGGACGACGACCCCGCTCGACACCGAGAGCATCCTCGACAGCGTGGAGGCCACCGGCCGTCTGGTGATCGTCGACGAGGCCGGACCCCGTTGCGGGATGGCGTCGGACATAGCGGCCCTGGTGGCCGAGGACGGCTTCGGACACCTGCGGGCTCCGATAGTCAAGGTCACCCCGCCCCACGTACCGATACCGGCGGCTCCCAATCTGGAGGCCATGTACATACCCGACGTGGCGAGGGTGGTGGAGGCGGTGCGCCGGGTGGTGGCCTACTAGATGCCGGCACCACCACTCCAGCCCCTGACGATGCCCAAGTGGGGCATGACCATGGCGACCGGCAAGATCGTCGATTGGATTGCGACCGAGGGGGCCCTCGTGGATGAGGGTGACGAGTTGGTCGAGATCGAGACCGAGAAGTCGGTCAATGTCCTCGAGACCACCTCGCCGGGTCGTCTGGTCAGACGGGTGGGTCAGGAGGGTGATGAGCTTCCGGTCGGTGCGCTGCTGGGCGTACTCGCCCCTCCCGGCACTGAGGTCAGTCCCGAGCAGATAGATGAATTCGTGGCTGAGTTCAACGCCTCCTTCGTCCCCGAGGTCCCCGAGACCGAGGAAGTCAAAGGCCCATCCAGGGTGACCGTCGACGGACTGGTCATCGCCCACCGGCACCACCCCGGCGGCGGTCCTCCGGCGGCCCCACCCCTGGTCCTCATCCACGGCTTCGGAGGCGATCAGGACAGTTGGCAGTTCAACGTGGGGGAGATCGCCCGGGATCGTCCCGTGCGTACTGTCGACCTACCCGGACACGGCCAGTCGTCCCGGGAGGTGGGCGACGGGTCAACGCAGTTCCTGGCCGGCATCCTTTCCGCCTGGCTGGACGAGGTGGAACCGGGACCGGTGCATCTGGCAGGCCATTCCCTGGGGGCCGCGGTGGCCCTCGAACTGGCATCGGCGAGGGAGGTCCTGTCCCTGACCCTCATTGCCGGCCTCGGACCGGGAACAGCCGTGGACCGCGACTACGTCGAGGGATTCATCACCGCCCAGCGCCGCCGGCAGCTCAAGCCCCATCTTCTGCGGTTGTTCGCCGACGAGCGCTTCGTCACCCGGGACATGGTGGAAACGGTGTTGCGGGCCAAGAGGATCGAGTCGACCTCCGAGGCCCTGGAGCGGATCGCCCGGGCCTCGATCCTGGCCACCGAGACCGAGCCACGGATCCGGCTGGCCTCACCGCCTTCTCCCACCCAGGTCATCTGGGGTCGTCGGGACCAGGTGGCACCCAGCGCCCAGGCCGAGGCCCTCTCCCCCCCGCTGACCGTGGAGATCATCGAGGGGGCGGGCCACATGGTGCACGTCGAGACCGCCTCGAGGGTGAATCGACTCCTCAGACGGATGGCCACAGTCCACGACTGAACGGGGAGGCGATCGATGCCACCAGGGGGAGAGCCGGAGAGGGCCGACGGGTTCCGTGGTCTGGGCCTCGTGAATCAGATGTGGGCCCCGATGGGCGGAGGATCAGGATCATGAAGAGCTTCATCAATGCCAGGTCAGATCTGGTGACCGAATCCATCGATGGATTCCTGGCCAGCACGCCGAACACGGATCTGGCCCGCCTCGACGGCTTTCCCGACATCAAGGTCGTCCTCCGGACGGACTGGGATCGGAGCCGGGTGGCCCTGATCTCTGGTGGTGGGTCGGGTCATGAACCGGCCCATCTCGGCTTCGTGGGGGAGGGGATGCTCACCGCCGCCGTCTGCGGCGAGGTCTTCGCCTCACCCAGTGTGGACGCGGTGCTCTCGGCCATCCTGGCCGTTACCGGCGAGGCGGGGGCCCTCCTCGTGGTCAAGAACTACACCGGTGACCGTCTGAACTTCGGGCTGGCGGCCGAACGGGCCCGGGCCATGGGACGGAAGGTGGAGACGGTCATCGTCGCCGATGACGTCGCCCTCCCGAATCCCGCCCGGGCCCGCGGTGTCGCCGGGACGCTGTTCGTCCACAAGATCGCCGGATTCCTGGCCGCCAAGGGTGCACCTCTCGATCGGGTGGCCGAGGTGGCCCGCCGGGTGGCGGACGACTGTCTTTCGATAGGACTCTCACTGGAGACCTGCACGATCCCCGGGACATCGAGACAGGACTACCTGTCCGCCGACGAGGTCGAGCTGGGTCTGGGCATCCACGGTGAGCCCGGGCTCACCAGGATCTCCCACGGATCGGCCGACGAACTGATGCTGGCCGCATGTGAACAGCTCTCCACATCCGCATCCAACCCTGGCCGGCGCTACGCATGCCTGCTCAACAACCTCGGAGGCGTCCCCCGAATCGAGATGAGTGTCCTGGCCCGGTCCCTTCTCGCGTCATCCCTCGGAGAGAGCGTGGATCTGATTATCGGTCCGGCCCCTCTCATGACGTCACTGGACATGAAGGGATTCTCACTGTCGTTGTTGCCCCTCGACGACGAACGTCAAACCGCCCTCTTGGCCGGAGTGGCCGCCCCCGGCTGGCCCGACGTTCGTGCGGTGGGCGGAATCAGCATGGTGTCCGTTCCGCCGGAGATCGTGGTCGACGACTGGTACCCATCGTCGGATCCGGTCGTGCGGCAGGCCATCGAAGCCGCCTGTCGGGCCCTGATGGCGGCGGAGAACGATCTCAACGATCTCGATGCCCGAACGGGCGACGGTGACACTGGCTCCACCTTCGCAATCGCGGCCCGATCGGTGGAGGCTGAGCTGGACCGACTTCCGTGTGCGGAGAGCGCGTCACTCGCCGCCGCCCTGTCCGGGATTCTCAGCCGGCGGGTCGGCGGGTCCGGTGGGGTACTCATGGGCATCCTCTTCGCCGCCGCCGGAGAAGTCCTCGGGAAGGGCGAGCCCTGGACCGTCGCCCTCATGGCCGGGGCCGACGCAATGATGCTCCACGGTGGGGCCCAGCCGGGTGACCGGACCATGCTGGACGCCCTCGTGCCCGCGGCCAGGACCCTGATCGAGGGCGGCCAACTGGGGGAAGCGGCCACCGCGGCCCGTGGGGGAGCTGACCTCACCCGGGGTATGAGCGTCGCCGGGGCCGGACGCTCCGTCCATGTCAACCCCGAGAACCTCAGAGGTGTCACCGATCCCGGGGCCGAGGCCATCGCCCGGATCCTCGAGGCCATCGCCGCCGTCGGCGGCGGCCAGACGTCGCCCGGCTGACCATGAAAAGCCGGTCTCCTCAGACCGGTGACCCCGACCTACCCGGACAGATAGGCGCTGTGCAGCACCTCGGACTCCGTGCTCAGGTCGCGGCACGGGCCGGAGAACACGATCGAGCCGTTGCTCAGAACGTACGCGTTGTCCCCGATACCCAGGGCCAGGGCGGCGAACTGCTCGACGAGCAGGACGGCCATACCACCATCGGCCAATTCCCGCACCACCGGGATGAGCCGGCCGAAGATGATCGGCGCCAGGCCCAGGGATATCTCATCGAGCAGCAACACCCGGGGCCTCTGCACCACGGCCCGGGCCACCACCAGCATCTGCTGCTCCCCACCCGACAGCAGGCCCGCCTTCCGTTCCCGGAAGCGATCCAGCTCGGGGAATATCTCGAAGGCCCGGTCGATCTCGCTGCGGGGTGCGGCGGCCAGGAGGTTGTCGACCACCGAGAGATCTCCGAAGACAGTTCGTCCCTGTTCCACGTGCGACAGACCCCGCCGGGCCCGACGAACCCGCCCCTCGCCGGTGACATCCACACCATCTAGGTGGATGGAACCCGCCGAGG
>JALSTE010000626.1 GCA_026983855.1 Acidimicrobiia bacterium | reverse complement strand
GATACTGAACCGGTCTCCGGTGGTGGACCGGGGACGATACTGAACCGGTCTCCGGCGGTAGACCGGGGACGATCAAGTATCGTGGTCCCATGACTACTCCCCCATCGCTCACCCCCGAGCAGCGACAGGCGGCGCTGGAGAAGGCGGCCCTGGCCCGTCGCCTCCGGGCGGAGATCAAGGACAAGCTGAAGATGGGGATCATGACCTTCCCCGAACTGCTGGAGCTGGCCGACGCCGACGAGATGGTCGGCAAGCTCAAGGTGCAGGCCGTGCTGCAGTCCCTGCCGGGGTTGGGCAAGGTCAAGGCCCGCAGAACCATGGAGGATCTCGGTATCAGCGACACCCGTCGCCTACGGGGTCTGGGGAGCACCCAGAGGGAGAAGTTGCTGGAAATCTTCGGTGAGCACCGCTGAGTCCCACCGGCCCCTGACCATAGTGATCAGCGGGGCCGGAGGCGCGGGCAAGGGAGCAATCGTGGACTCCCTGCTCAAGCGGGATCCGGGGCTGTGGCTCAGCCGGTCGTGGACGACCCGACCCCGCCGCCGGGGCGAGTCCCCCGACGCCTACCGTTTCGTCACCCCCGAGGAGTTCGAGGAGAAACTGCGTTCCGGTGGGTTCCTGGAGTGGAACCAGTTCTTCGAACATCGCTACGGCACGCCACGGCCCGAGGTTCCCGAGGGCAGGGACGTGGTTCTCGAGATCGACGTGCAGGGGGCCATTCAGGTGCGGGGGGTGGACCCCGAGGCGGCGGTGATACTGGTCCTGCCCCCCAGCCGGGAGGAGCAGAGGCGGCGGATGGCCCACCGGGGCGATGACGACGTCCACATAGCCAAGCGTCTGGCCAAGTCCGACGCCGAGGAATCCCTGGGTATGGAACTCGCCGACCTGGTGGTGGTCAATGACGACCTGGACCGGGCGGTCACCGAGGTGCAGGAGTTCATAGAGGATCTGAGGGAACGTCGTCGCCATGGGGCCGACCGGGAGGGCTGAACGCGAGCGGGGACCGGGAGGCCCTCGCCGGTGCCGCTGCTAGACTCGAACGTCGGTTCGACCCGAGCACCGGTGGTGGGGGGTCAGACCGCGGCGCACCACCAGATCCGAGAGCCCGGGAGACAGCAATGGCCGAAGAGCAGAACGCCCTCGTCACGCCGAACATCGAGGATCTCATGTCCCGGGTGGATTCCCGGTTCACCCTGGTGACCCTGGCCTCGAGGCGGGCCCGTCAGATCAACTCCTACTTCAACCAGTTGGGTGAGGGTATCGGTCGGGCCATTCCCCCCCAGGTGAGCACCACGGCCCGCAAACCCCTGTCGATCGCCTTCGAGGAGATCGCCGAGGGCAAGATCGGCTACGAGCGGGTCGACCCCGCCGAACTGGCCCTCGAGACCGACAACTCCGACGGCACCGATCCCGTACTGTCCGTTCTCCAGGGCGGGGACAAGAAGTAGTCCGACCCATCGGGTGGGTGGGCGAGTCCCCCTCCCATGGGCTACACGCCGCCCGACGAGAGGCAACCGAATGGGCCGGAGGGCGAGTCCCCCACCCATGGGCTACACATTGACCCCCGTGGTGCCGATGGGGACGGCGGTAGTCCCGTCGGTCCTCCCATGGCCCGGTGGGACGTGGCCGCGATCTAGTCTTTGCACAAGCCGCTGGGGTGCCCGGGCACCCTCAGCCTCACCCGATGGGCAGGAGAACAAGTGACTCGTTGGACCTTTACCTCGGAGTCCGTGACCGAGGGCCATCCCGACAAGATGGCCGATCAGATATCGGACTCGATCCTCGACGCCCTCCTGGATCAGGACCCGGGCAGTCGGGTGGCGTGTGAGACCCTGGTGACCACC
>JALSTE010000625.1 GCA_026983855.1 Acidimicrobiia bacterium | reverse complement strand
GGCGGTCACGTCGGAATCAGACACAGGGCGAAAGGTAGCGGGTGCGGGACCCCACTCACGCCCCGGGGGGACGTACGGAGATCCCACGGGCGGCCATGGCCTGCTTGGCCTCGGCCACGGTGTGCTCCCCGAAATGGAAGATGGAGGCGGCCAGCACGGCGTCGGCCCGCCCCGAGAGGATCCCCTCGGCCAGATGATCGAGTTCGCCGACCCCGCCGGAGGCGATGACCGGTATGTTCACCGCCTCGGCCACGGCCCGGGTCAGATCCAGGTCGAAGCCGTCGCGGGTCCCGTCCCTGTCCATGGAGGTGAGCAGGATCTCCCCCGCTCCCCGGCGCTCCCCCTCCACGGCCCATTCCACGGCGTCGATACCAGTCGCCTCCCGACCGCCCTTGACGTACACCTCGAAACCACCCCCGGGCCGGGACTTGGCGTCGATGGCCAGCACCACGCACTGGGCCCCGAACTCCGCCGAGATCTCCCCGAGGACATCGGGTCGGCTGACGGCGGCGGAGTTGACGGCCACCTTGTCCGCCCCGGCCCGCAGCAGCCGGCGGGCGTCCTCCACCGTACGCACCCCGCCCCCGATGGTGAAGGGAATGTGGACCTCCTCGGCCGCCCTCCGGGCCAGGTCCACGATGGTGTCACGGTCCTCGTGGGAGGCCGTTATGTCGAGGAACACCACCTCGTCGGCCCCCTGGGCGTCATAGCGGGCCGCCAACTCCACGGGGTCACCGGCCTCCCGGAGACCCACGAAGTTCACTCCCTTGACCACCCGACCCTTGTCGACGTCCAGGCAGGGGATCACCCTGGCGACCCTCATCAGGCGACCCTCCCGCCGTCGGTGGTGGTGATCACCTCGAGGGCCTCAGCCACCCCGAAGACCCCGTCGTGGATGGCCTTGCCGACGATCACCCCCGACAACCGGCGCCCGAACTCGTCCACCTCGTCGAGGGCGGTGAGATCGGCGAGGGTACCCACACCACCCGAGGCGATCACGTCCATTCCGGTGAGGGCCAGGGTGCGGCGGTAGAGCTCCAGGTCGGGTCCCTCCAGGGTGCCGTCGCGGTGGATCTGGGTGATCACCACCGCCTCGGCGCCGCACCCCTCGAAGCGGGTGAGCATGTTCTCCAGGCCCAGTCCACTGCCCTGCTCCCAGCCGTGGATGGCCACCTCGGTACCCCTCACGTCGAGACCCACCGCCACCCTCTGACGGGAGGCCAGCTCCTCCACCAGGGAGGGATTCTCCACCGCGGCGGTGCCCACGACCACCCGGGAGACTCCGGCGGAGGCCAGGGCCACGGCCGCCCCGACGTCGCGGACCCCGCCACCACTCTGGATCGGTACGTCCACCGCCGCGCACATGGCCGCTATCACGTCCAGGTTCGTGCTCCGTCCACTGCGGGCGGCATCGAGGTCGACCACGTGGATCCACGGGGCTCCGGCGGCGGCGAAGGATCTCACCACCTCCACGGGGTCGGTGTCGTAGCGGGTCTCGGCGTCGTAGTTCCCCTTGAGCAGCCTCACACATCGCCCCCCGCGGAGGTCGATCGCCGGATACAGGTCCATCAGTTGGGTCTCCTCGTGCTCGGTGTCGGTCGGGGTGGTGACGGCGACGGATGGGATCCCCGGTGGGCACCCACCCCGGTCACCCGCGTGACCTGACGTGATCGACGAAGTTGGTGAGCAGCCGACGCCCCGACTCCCCCGACTTCTCCGGATGAAACTGGGTGGCCCACACATTGCCCGCGGCCACGGCGGCGGTGACCGGCCCCCCGTAGTCGCACACCGCGGTGACCATCTCGGGACGGGTCCGGGCGGCCAGGGAGTGCACGAAGTACATCCAGGCC
>JALSTE010000624.1 GCA_026983855.1 Acidimicrobiia bacterium | reverse complement strand
AAGGAGGCGGGATCCAGATCGGCGGCCCCGTCCATGGACAGATTGTTTCCGGCGTGGGTGAGAGCCCGGGTTGCGTCGGCCCCGGCGGCGACGGCGTCGCGGACCAGACGGTCGAGACCCCGGGCCACGATGGCCGCCACGGCGGTGGCGTCTCCTCCGGTGGCCTCCCGGAGGGCGGCCCGGCGCTGGGCGGGAAGTTCGGGCAGGCGGGCCCGGAGGTCCTCCACCCATTCCCGCGAGGGATTCAGCAGGACCAGGTCGGGTTCGGGGAAGTAGCGGTAGTCGTTGGCCTCCTCCTTGGAGCGCAGGGTGTGGGTACGACCCTCGTCCTCGGCCCAGTGGCGCGTCTCCTGGGTGGGTTCCTCCCCGTGTTCGTAGAGGTCGATGTGCCTCTGGGCCTCATGGGCGATGGCCCGGCCCAGGGACCGGAAGGAGTTCAGGTTCTTGATCTCGCAGCGGGTCCGGAGCTCGTCGGAGCCGATGGGTCTGACACTGACGTTGGCGTCGACCCTCATCGACCCCTCCTCCATGCGGGCGTCGGAGACCCCGGTGGCGAGCAGGATCGCCCTCAGCTCCTCGGCGTAGGCCCGGGCCTCCTCAGGGGAGTTCATGTGGGGGCGACTGACGATCTCCAGCAGCGGCACCCCGGCCCGGTTGTAGTCCACGAGGGAGTAGTCCGAGCCGTGGATGCGGCCCCCTCCCCCTCCGACGTGGGTGGACTTCCCGGTGTCCTCCTCCAGGTGAGCCCGCTCGATTCCTATACGCTTGCCCGAGGGGATCTCCAACCACCCCCCGACGCAGATCGGCTGGTCGTACTGGCTGATCTGGAAGTCCTTGGGCATGTCGGGGTAGAAGTAGTTCTTGCGGTGGAACACCGAGGGCGCTATCTCGCTGTTCAGGGCCAGTCCCATGGTGATGGCCAGCTCCACCGCCTTCTCGTTGAGCACCGGCAGTGATCCGGGCAGCCCGAGACAGGTGGGGGTGATGTTGGTGTTCGGCTCGTCACCGAAGTGGTTGGGGGCGGCGGAGAACATCTTGGTGCGGGTGTGGAGCTCCACGTGGACCTCCAGCCCTATGACCATCTCCCACCCGCCGGCACCGGGGTTCGAGGTGCTCACGACCGACTCACCGTTACCGGGGTTCGAGGTGCTCACGACCGACTCACCGTTACCGGGGTTCGAGGTGCTCACGACCGACCCTCCTCCGTTGCTGATTCCGATGGTGCTCCGGCCTCGAGGACCGCCGCGGCCCGGAACATCTCCACCTCGCCCATGGCCGGGGCCAGGACCTGGACCCCCACGGGCAGACCGTGGGCACCGCTCCCGAAGGGCACGGACATGGCCGCCTCCCCCGACAGGTTGCTGGGCAGGGTGCAGACGTCGCACATGTACATCGACATAGGGTCCGCCTTGGCCCCCAGGGGAAACGCCACTGAGGGCGAGGTCGGGGACAGGAGCAGGTCGTGGTCGGCGTAGGCGGCACCGAACTCCCGTCTGACCAGGGTGCGGACCTTCTGGGCCTTGCCGTAGAACGCCTCGTAGTAGCCGGCCGAGAGGGCGAATGTTCCGAGCATGATGCGGGCCTTCACCTCGTCCCCGAAACCGGCCGAACGGGTGCGGATCATCATCTCGGCGGTGTCGGGGCCGTCGACCCTGAGCCCGTAGCGGACCCCGTCGAAACGGGCCAGATTGGAGGACGCCTCCGCCGGGGCTATCAGGTAGTAGGCGGTGAGACCGTAGAGGGTGGCCGGAACCGACACCTCGTCGATCACCGCCCCCGCCGCCGACAGGGTCTCGGCCGCCTCGTGGACCCGGGCCGCCACGTCGGGATCGACACCCTCCAGCAGCTCGGTTATGAGACCGATCCTCATACCCTCGACCCCCCGGTCCAGGTGGGCGGAGATGTCGGGGGCGGGACGAGGAATGGAGGTCGAGTCCATCGGGTCGTGACCACCGATCACCTCCAGCATCAGGGCGGCGTCGGCCACCGAACCGGCGAACGGCCCGATCTGGTCCAGGGATGAGGCGAAGGCCACCAGACCGTAGCGGGAGACCAGTCCGTAGGTGGGCTTCACCCCGACCACACCGCAGAGGGCCGCCGGCTGGCGGATGGATCCCCCGGTGTCACTACCCAGGGCCACCGAGGAGAATCCCGCCGCCACCGCCGCGGCGCTGCCCCCCGAGGAACCCCCCGGAACCCGGGTGGTGTCGTGGGGGTTGAGGGTGGGCCCGAAGGCCGAGTGCTCCGTCGATGAGCCCATGGCGAACTCGTCGAGGTTGGTCTTGCCGATGACCACCGCCCCGGCCTCCACCGCCCGGGTGACCACGGTGGCGTCGTAGGGGGGGCGCCAACCGTCGAGGATCCGCGAGGAGCAGGTGGTGGGGACCCCCCGGGTGCACATGTTGTCCTTCAACGCCACGGGAACACCGGCCAGGGGCCCGGGGTCGCGGCCCGAGGCGACGGCGGAGTCCACGGCGGCGGCCGCCTCCCGGGCCTCGTCGACCATGACCAGGTTGAAGGCGTGGATCTCGCCCTCACGGGCGGATATGGCCTCGAGATGGCCCTCCAGCACGTCCACCGCTGACCATTCCCCGGACCGGACCCTGGCCGCGATCTCCACCGCGCTCACGGCTCCACCCCCAGGATCGGGGGTACCCGGAATCGGTCCTGCTCCGCCGCCGGGGCCTCGGCGAGGACCTCGGACCGGTCGAGGGTGGGCCCCACGGTGTCTGGCCGCATCACGTTCTCCAGGTGAACGGGATGGGAGGTGGGGGGAACGTCGGCCAGATCCAGGGCCTCCACATCGGCGGCGTGCTCGAGGATCGCACCGAGGTGCCCGGTGAAGTGGGTCACCTCCTCGGGTGACAATCGCAGGCGGGCCAGAACGGCCACGTGTTCGACCTCCTCTGGGGTTATGGCGGTCACCGGTCACCCCCCGACAGACGGTTCACGAACTCCACGGCCTTCTCCTCGATGAGCGGGGCGTCGTGGTCCTGGGTGGCCACGTGATAGCTGTTGGGCAGGGTCACCCTCTCGACGGGACCCGAAACCGACTCGGCCAGGAAGTCGCTGTCCCCCGGATCCACCACGTGGTCCTGGGGGCTGTTGAACAGAATCAGGGGAACCTCGATCTCACCCAGACGGTGGCTCAGGTCATCGGCCGCCCTCATCAGGCTGAGCAGGGGCCGCAGGGGTGTCTCGGCGTAGGCGATCTCGTCCACCCCCTCCTTGGCGATGTCACTGGCGATTCCGTCCATGAGCTCCTTGCCCGCCGCCACCTCGGCCTCGATCAGGGCCAGAACGTCGGGGTTGGTGCGGGTGGCGGGATTGACGCAGATGATCCCGGCGATCTCGGGGTGGTGCAGGGCCAACCACAGGGTGAGGCTGCCGCCCATCGACAGGCCGGCCACGAACACCCGATCCACCCGGGCCGCCAACTGGCGGTAGGCCTCGTCGACGGCCGCCGTCCAGTCGTCCCAGGTTTTGTCCAGCATGTCCTCGACCCGGGTCCCGTGGCCCGGCAACCGTGGGGCCTCCACGGTGCGACCGGAGGCGGCGAAGGCCTCGGCGAGGGACCTCATGGACCCGACACTGCCGGTGAAGCCGTGGATCACCAGCACTCCGGTGCCATCACCGGGGGCGGAGTAGGGCTCGGCCCCCGGGATTATCTGAGGGGCTGTCTCTGACATCTGGCGGTCTCCTCGGTTTTCAGGTGTAGGGATCATCGGGGCCGAAGGGCTCTTCCCACCAGTCCTCGGGGGTGGTCTCGACCTCGCCCCCGGGAACGGGGTAGATGCAGTCCACCGGACAGGGTTCCACACACTTGCCGCACCCCGAACACAATTCGGGGATGATGATGACGTCGATACCGTGGTTGAAGATCGCCCCGAAGCCGGGGGGACAGTGACGAATGCAGGTGTCACAGTTGATGCACTCGCTCATGTCGATGTACAGAGGCGGCTTCTTCCACCGGGGGTTGCGCTCCCTGGCCTCGACCCGGGCCCGTCTCAGCTCCTGAGCTCTTCCAGCCACGAGATGGCAGGCTACCTGCTGCCCCGGAGGCTCCGATCATAGGTTGACCGTCCCGAGGAGGACCTTTCCATGACCCACCGGTTTCTCTCCGATGAGTGGATCGACGCCGTGCTGGCGCTGCAGGAGGAGTACCGCGATCTGGTGACCCCCACCGAGCACTCCGTCACCATGAACCAGATCATCGAGGACACGCCATTCGGGGACGAACCGGTGAGGATGCACCTGGACTCGCGTTCGGGGTTGACCCGCTTCGGCAAGGGTCATCTCCCCGAGGCCGACGTGACCATCACCACCGACTACGAGACGGCCATGGCCCTGTTCGTGGAGGGCGATCCCCAGGCGGCGATGCAGGCCTTCATGAGCGGCCGGATAGCGGTGGAGGGCGACATCGCCAAGATGATGGCCATGCAGATCGCCAACGCCGAACCCACCGAGATCCAACAGGAGGTCGCCCGGCGTCTGCGGGAGATGACGGTGGTCTGACCCCCGCCGCCGCCACCAAGCACGACTCGGCCACCGAACACCCGCCGAGACCTACACCGCCTCCCAGGCGGCATGATCAAAATGACAGAAACCCGTGTCCACCGAACCGGGTCAACTCCAATGTGCGATAGAGAACACCGGAAACGAAGGGCTCCGCGGTGGGCACTCGTCTGCATCTTCGCAATGGCCGCGGCGACGGTAGTCACATCGGCCCCCGCCGGCGCTAACCACGGTGTCGACAGCATCTTCCCCTCGGCGAATTACCAAGGTGGCGACTCGGACTGCAAGGAGCACTCAGTCAGTGGCGTCTGTCTTGCCGACAGCAGGTGGCATACCGTCTATGCCGTGGCGCTCGGGTCGAAAATGCAGGCTGCAACGGTGTTCACGCTGGATCTCTCGTACGACACGACTGATATCAACGTGATCTATCACTCGACCAGTCAGGTGACGTACTCAGGCTCGTGGGAGACTGATGTCATCTACAGCAACAGCAACAGCCTTCCGAGCAACGTTTGGGGCCGGAACCGCTGCGACGACGACAGCCCAGGCGGAGGCAAATGCGATCAATTCTACGTTCTCTACCACGCAGACAAGTTCGACGCTGAGATTCCGAACGATACGACACTGCAGCGTGCCATTGCCTGTCAAGAGACCGGTCATACTGTCGGGATGCTTCACGGCTCCAACTCAGATCCCTCGCAGGCTGATACATCGGCTGCGTTCCGGTGCATGCGAACCAATCCCCTTGCGGCGGTCGCGAGCATGGGCCCACACAACATCAACCAAGTCAACGGTCAGTACTAGGAGGGGAACGAAAATGACCAACTTCAAGAACATCTTGTGCCCACTCTGCGTTGGGGTCGCTATCGTTCTCACCGCAGCAGCGTGCGGGAGTAACGGGGACGGAGAGGCCGCCGAACCTGTATTCGTCGAAGACGCACAGATCTTTCCCTTCAACAGCCTCCAAGACTGGGTTACCTATGCAGACCAAGTGTCGGTAGTGGAGATCGTTGCCGAGGAGCGCCTGGAACCGGAAGTAGGCCCCGAGTCAACCCACGTCGGCCGCCTCCTTACGGCGAGAGTCGACCGCACGCTTTGGAGCGTCGACGGCGAACCGGCCAGGGAGGTCAAGTTCATCGCGAATGGCTGGCTGATTAAGGACGGCAAGGAACGACCAATCGTGCCCCGCGACGGTCTGCGGCTCGTTGTTGGCGGCACCTACGTGCTTCCATTGTTCGAGTCCTCAGGGGAGTGGGGCTTCCTCACGACCTCTTCGATTATTCCGATCGATGGCGATCGTGTTCACGCCGAGTTCGAACCGATGAACCTCGCGGCAGCGGGCCTCGAAGGGATAGAGGTCAGCGAGCTCCAACAACGGCTCGCCGACACCGTCCCGGACCCGTTGGCAGCGAGGGTCGATCCTGATCTCACTCCGATCCAGCGCGCTGTCGCGATCAGCGAGTTGCGCGACGGCATCAGCTCAGAGTCCGATGCCGAGGAGCAGGGGGTACCTGGCCGGGCCGGCGATGACCTTCCGTCGGACCTTACTGACGAAGAGAGGCAGGAGATTGAGGGCGGCGGCTAGCCGCTAGGCCTTGTACCACTCAGATTGAGGAAGATCGGTCAGGGACGCTTTGACTCTGGCCGATCTTTCACGTCCGCCTTTACGTGAAGGTTCCTCGAAGGGGACTGGTACACGCCGCGTGTAACCGGGGCGGCCGGATCGCGGCTCGCTCGTCCCTGAGCACCCACTCGGAAGTGACGGAGCGGGAACAAGTCGTCGGCACCGCATAGCCCGCGCTAAGGGCGACCCCATCGCCCGGTATCGCTCGCAGCTGCGGTGGGTGCGGTCAGCCGGGCCGGGTAGCTCCGGCGATGAAAGTCGACACGATGTACGTGGCATGCCGGTCCAAGCTTCGCCTGGCCCGGTCGTAACGCATCGTGGTTCTCGGGTCTGCGTGACTTGCTGCTTCCTGAACGTCACGCAATGGGACACCGGCGTCGAGTGCAGCGGTGATGAACGAGTGCCGAAGACTATGCGGCGAGATCCGCTTGTTGATCCCAGCCCGCTTCGTGAGCCGTTTGACCATCCGGTCCGCGCAGCAGCGATCCATACGTCCACCCGCCACCGCAAGAAAGTTCGGACCCATCGTGCGTTCACCGATGTAGAGATCGAGCGCCCGGCCAGCTCGGGGAGCGATCGGGCTCGTGACATGTTTGCCGCCTTTGCAAACTATCGACAGCGTTCGGTTGCCAGGTCGCCGATGTCGGCATTCAGCGCTTCGGAGATTCGCAGCCCGTTCAACGCCAGCAGAGTGATGAGAGCTCCATCTCGAAGATCACCAAGCCCGGCTTGAACGATCAGAGCCCCGAGTTCGTTGCGGTCCAAGCCAACGTTTAGGGACTCGTCGCTGACTTTGGGTCGGCGGATGTTGGCGGCAGGGTTCTTGTCGATTATGTCTTCGATCTGGCAGTACTTGTAGAACGACGACAACGTCGACAACCGGCGAACGATCGTCGAGGGCATCCGACCCTCCTGTTCCATCCACCGGGCAAACAACTCAAGATGCGCCCGTTTCACGTTGAAGAGATTGAGATCGTGGTCGTGGCACCAGCCGGCGAAGTTCCGCAGGTCAGTGGCGTAGCTGGTTCGGGTGCCGCCCGAATCGCCGGCGAGAAGCGCTGCAACCGCGACTCGTTCTGAGACGAGAAGCGGGTCGTCGTACCGGACGATCTGGGCGGACAGTGCGCTGCTGTAGTTGTCGGCCGTGATGGCCTCCTTAAGGACCCGGCCTCCAATAGAGACGGGATCAACACTCCCACCCACAACACACACCGCCCAGAGTGATCCCCCCTGACCCCGGGGACTACCGGGTGTCAGTGGAGGGGCTGGCCTGCTCGGCAAGGCGATTCACGCGAGCGTGATTCCGGGCGTGCGTTGCGGAGTGGCCCGGCTTCGACTCGCTGCTGCGGCGCCACTCTCAATGCTCGGGCTCCCGTGTTGGTATGGCAACCAGGTCCGACGATCTTCGACGAGAGATCCTCGCGCTGCCTGGTGGCGAGCGAGCCGCTCTGGCTGCCGAGCTGCTGGTCAGCCTCGAAGAGCCGGCGGAACAGGACCTGACCGAGGTTCACGCCCATTGGGCAGCTGAGATTGAGCGTAGAGCTCAGCGTGTAGCGGCCGCTGAAACCACCGGTCAAGATTGGCTCGCAGTTCGGCAGCGGTTGGCTGACACGCTCGACGGGTGACAATTCCGGTACGCTTCCTCGACGAGGCAGTAGCTGAACTAGAGGATGCGTCGGCGTGGTACGAGCAACGGCGAGCGAGCCTCAGACTGGTCCTTCTTGCGTCAATCGATCGCACAGTCGACCAAGTGTCTCGTTGGCCGAGTACGGGGTCGCTGGTCGAGGACGTTTCCGACAACCTCGAGGTCCGACGGAAATCGGTCTCGGGGTTTCCCTACTTCCTTGCCTATGTCGCAACTGAGCAAGGTCTGACCGTCCTCGCCGTCGCTCGCGAACGTCGACGCCCTCGCTACTGGAGCGACCGGACTCGCTAGATGAGCCCGGGACGCGATTCCCGGGTGCCACTAGAAGGGCCGAACTAGAGCGCTCGCCGCTGGCCTCGAGTCGGGGTTATGGGTGGGTGCTGTCGAGTGGTTGACTGCCTCGCCGACGACGCCACAGGACAGACGCCACCGCACGTGAGCTGTTGCAGGGTCGTCGATAAGCCTGGCTGTGGTCGATAGAGCGCAACTCAGATCGAGCAGACTGTGTCGATGACGACTGATTCCGGTCCGCAGGGGTTCGACGGAGCGAAGTTCTCGAAGACGAGCTTCAAGGGATCGACGATGAGAGCTTGCGATCTCAGCGGGGTGATTATGCGGAGCGTCGACGTCGACGGGCTCGACATCGACGGCCAGGACCTGTTGTTCGGCCGCCTCTTCGTCAATGGCGTCGACGTGGTGCCGTTGGTCGACGCCGAGCTCAACCGGCGGTTCCCTGGTCGTGAGCTCCAGACCGCGCAGTCGCCCGGGGGCCTGCGCGACGGTTGGGTCGCGGTCCAGGCAGCGCGGGCGTCGACGGTGGCTGACGAGGGTGTCAGATGGTCTGTTTAGGGAGCTTCTTCTCTGCGAGTTGAGGTAGTGGAATGACCATGGCGAAAGATATCGAGTTGAGGTTGTCGGCCGAGCCGGTGGTTCCCGTGCGGAGGGATCGG
>JALSTE010000623.1 GCA_026983855.1 Acidimicrobiia bacterium | reverse complement strand
GGCCCTGGAGCAGAACCGAGATGGCCAGCTCCGCGACATCGTGGCCACGATCCAGGGCGAGCAGGACGAGATCATCCGTCACCGGCTGAAGGGCACCGTGGTCGTCCAGGGTGGTCCCGGTACCGGTAAGACGGTCGTGGCCCTCCATCGGGCCGCGTACCTCCTCTACACCCATCGGTTCCCCCTGGAGGGACAGGGTGTGCTCGTCATCGGGCCCAATCGGCTGTTCCTCAGGTACATCGAGAGGGTGCTCCCCTCCCTCGGGGAGGCGGGTGTCCAGCTCACCGTGCTGGCCGACCTCCTGGCCGACGTGTTCCCCGACACCAGGGTCACGCTGGTCGACAGCCCCGAGCAGGCGGCGGTCAAGGGCGACCCGCTCATGGTGGACCTCATAGGCGAGGCGGTACGTGACCGCGAGCGGCCCCTTCGTGAGGACCTGGTGGTCGACTACGGGGTGATCCGGCTTCGGCTCCCGGTGGCGGAGTCCCGCCGGATAGTCAGGGAGGCCCGGCGGCGGTTCCGTCATCACAACGCGGCGCGGCGCTTCGTCGAGACCGAGGTTTTCAACGCCCTGGCCGAGAGTCACCGGACCCGACCGGACCCGGCCACGGTGGCCGCCCGTCTGGAGGGCGACGCCGTGGTCAGGGCGGCGCTGGAGCACATGTGGCCGGTGCTCACCCCCCACGAACTGCTGCGTGATCTCTTCGGCTCGGCCGCCCTGCTGAGATCGGCCGCGACCCGGTCCGCGACCCCCGACGGCCGGATCGCCGACTGGAGGTCCCTGCGACGGGACCGCGGCCCCGACCTGGCCGGCTACTCGTGGAGTGATGCCGACGTACCCCTGCTCGACGAGGCCCATGTCCGTCTGGGACCCAACCCGGAGCGCCGGGCCGAGGAGGAGATACGCACCTACGGCCACATCGTCGTCGACGAGGCCCAGGATCACACGCCGATGGCCCTGCGGATGATCGCCCGACGGTCCCTGAACGGATCCATGACCCTCGTGGGTGACATCGCCCAGGCCACGTCCCCGGGGGCGGCCGACTCGTGGGAGGACGTCCTCACCCACCTACCCACTGGTTCCACCCCGCCCGAAATCAGGGAGTTGACGCTCAGCTACCGGATCCCCGGTCCGAATCTGAAACTGGCTCTGCGGATCCTCCAGCGGGCCGCCCCGGGGATCACCCCGCCGGTGGCGGTGAGGGAGAAGGGGGAGGAGCCGCTGATCCACCGAACCGGCGGTCAGTCGGTGCTCGGGGAGCTGGGGGAGATGGTCCGTGACGAGTTGCTTCGACTGGAGGGGGGTTCCCTGGCGGTGATCGTTCCGGCGTCAATGCTGGCCTCCGCTCACCGGGCCCTGGTCGAGGCCGGGATCGAGCACGGCACGGCCACGAACGCCAGCCGCAACGTGACCGGTCGGCTACATCCCCGGGTGACCGTCGTGCCGGTGAACCTGGTGAAGGGTCTGGAGCTGGACGGTTCCATCGTCGTGGAGCCCTCGCTCATCGTGGCCGAGGAGCCCCAGGGACTCAGGGCCCTGTACGTGGCGATGACCCGCTCCACCCGGAGACTCGTCGTACTACATGGCCTCCCCCTCCCCGACTGCCTCATCGCCTAGTCACAGGGTGGGTATCGGGTATCCGGGGCCGGGCGGGACCTTGGGCTCTGGGCGGGGGTGGTTCCGGGGACGACAATGAGGTGGTGGCCGATCCGGTTTCCCACGGGAGATGGTCCGGTTCGGGAATCCCGGGAGGCGACCGGTCGTTGATCGAAATGTGGACGGTACCGGCTCGGGGAGATTCGGTACCGCACACGGAGCAGACGGACGCAACACAGACACCGAGCACAGGCAGCACACACAGCAGAAACAGAGGAGGTCGGGTCCGATGAACGAAGAGATCCCGAAGGCGGCGTGGAAGAAGTTTCTCGATGACGTGACCGAGTTCCGGGCCGGATGGTCGGTGACGCTCGAGCTGCTCGATCCCGACTACGGGGATCAGCACGAGGCGGATCACCTCCCGTTGTTCACGATCGAGTACGACGACGAGGACGACGCGGTGATCGTAGAACTGCTGGAGGCGGGTGATTCCCGTGAGATCGGCCTGAGGCACCTGGTGGCTCATCCCACCTCCATCGAGGCCGATCCACCGGCTCCCAACGAGGTCGGCTCGATCCGGATCCAGGGGCCGGAGAACGTGACCATCGTGGAGCTTCAGCCGGTACCGGAGCTCCCGGCCGAGTAGCGCCACCCGTGTTCCCCGTGGGGTTGGTCCCCCTGACCCCGGGAGGGTGGGACCCGGTCGGGCGGTAGCGTCGGCGGGGTGGTGATGGGATTGTTCTCCCCGCCGACGCGGGAGTGGTTCGGAGAGACCTTCGCCCGCCCGACCCCGGCCCAGGAGGGAGGCTGGCGGGCGATAGCCGCCGGTTCGGACACCCTCATCGCCGCCCCCACCGGATCGGGAAAGACCCTGGCCGCCTTCCTGTGGGCGATCGACCGGCTGGGCTCCGAACCCACCCCGGATCTCTCCGAGCGATGCCGGGTGCTCTACGTCTCGCCGTTGAAGGCCCTGGCGGTGGACGTGGAGAAGAACCTGACCGTGCCCCTCCGCGGCGTCACCGAGCGGGCCGGGGACGGTTACCGATTCGATCAGATCCGGGTCGGGGTCCGCTCCGGTGACACCCCGGCGTCGGAGCGTCGGAGGTTGGTTGCCCGGCCGCCCGACATTCTCATCACCACCCCCGAGTCCCTCTACCTGATGCTCACCTCGAGGGCCCGTCAGACCCTGAGGTCGGTGAGATGGGTGATTGTCGATGAGATCCATGCCGTGGCGTCCACCAAGAGGGGGAGCCACCTGGCCCTCTCCCTGGAACGACTGGAGGAGGTGGCCCGGACCCGGCCGGTGAGGATAGGGCTGTCGGCCACCCAGCGTCCTCTGGAGGTCACGTCCCGCCTGCTCTCGGGTCATGACGACTCCGGGTCCCCACGCCCGGTGACCCTCGTCGAGACCGGTGAGTCCCGGCGACTCGACATCAGGGTCGAGGTTCCCGTGGACGACATGGCCGAGCTACCCGCCGATCCCCGTGAGGAGGGGACCCCGGCCCACGACCGACCGGGATCCAGCATCTGGCCCTCGATCCAGCCCCGGCTACTGGAGCTGGTGATGAGCCACCGGTCGACGCTGATCTTCGTGAACGCCCGGAGGCTGGCGGAACGCCTGGCCAGCCGGCTGAACGAACTCCACGCCCAGATGCCGAATCGGGGAGATCAGTACGAGGGGTGGTCCGGGGAGGGAGTGGAGTTGGTGGGCGCCCATCACGGTTCCCTCAGCCGGGCCCGTCGCCTGGAGATGGAGGACCGTCTCAAGTCCGGCCGGCTGAGGGGACTGGTGGCCACCAGCTCCCTCGAACTCGGAATCGACATGGGGGAGGTGGATCTCGTCGTCCAGGTGGAGTCACCGGGATCGGTGTCCTCGGCCATCCAGCGGATCGGCAGGGCGGGACACGGAGTCGGGGAGGTCAGCTCGGGCCGGATCTTCCCCAAGCACCGCTCCGACCTTCTGGAGACGGCCGTGGTGGCCGAACGGGCGATGGAGGGGAGGATCGAGGAGACCAGATATCCGCTGAACCCCCTCGACGTGCTGGCCCAGCAGGTGGTGGCCATGGTCGCGGTCGAGGACTGGGACACCGGGGATCTCCTGAGGGTCATCCGGAGGGCGGCGCCGTTCCGTGAACTCACCGAGGTGGGTCTGGAGGCGGTACTGGAGATGCTGGCCGGGCACTACCCGGCCGACGAATTCTCAGGCCTGAGGGCCCGTGTCGTGTGGGATCGGGCCGGGGGGAGGGTACGGACCCGTCGGGGGGCGGGGCGGGTGGCGGTCACCAATCCGGGCACCATTCCCGATCGGGGCCTCTTCGGTGTGTTCCTGCCCGACGGAAAGCGGGTCGGAGAGTTGGACGAGGAGATGGTCCACGAGAGTCGGGTGGGCGAGAGATTCCTGCTGGGGGCCTCCACCTGGAGGATCGAGGAGATTACCCACGAGAGGGTGGTGGTCACCCCGGCACCGGGGCGACCGGGAAGAATGCCGTTCTGGCACGGAGACGGACCGGGACGCCCCGTGGAGCTCGGTCGGGCGGTGGGGGAGTTCACCCGGCGGCTCATGACCCGCCTCCCCGTTGACGTGGACGGTGCCCTGGCATCAGGGGACCTCGACGGTGTGATTGAGGAACTGGGTACGAGGAATCGTCTCGAGCCGAGGGCGGCCCGGAACCTGCTGCGATTCCTGGCCGACCAGAGGTCCAGTACCGGGGCCGTTCCCGACGACCGGACCGTGGTGGTCGAGAGGTTCACCGATCAGCTCGGTGATTGGCAGGTCTGTCTTCTGAGCCCGTTCGGGGCCCGGGTCCACGCCCCGTGGGCGATGGCCATCGAGGCCCGGCTGGGAGACAGCCTCGGTGTCCGCCCCGACATCGTCTGGAGCGACGACGGCATCATCTTCCGTCTCCCCGGGGGGCGCGATGCCATGCCCGTCGATGAGCTGGTGGTGGAGGCCGGTGAACTCGAGGAGCTGCTCGTGGCCCATCTGCCCTCCACCGCCATGTTCGCCTCACGGTTCCGCGAGGTGGCGGGTCGGGCCCTCCTGCTGCCCCGACACCGACCCGGAGGTCGATCACCACTCTGGCAGCAGAGACGGAGGGCGGCCGAACTGCTCGAGGTCGCCTCCCGGTTTCCGCGGTTCCCGATGCTGGTGGAGACGACACGGGAGTGCCTCACCGACGTGTTCGACGTGAACGGTCTGTCCGATCTCCTGGGGGGTATCGGCTCGGGGCGGATTCGCCTGGTGGTGGCCGACACCGAACGTCCATCGCCCATGGCCCGCTCTCTGTCGTTCGACTGGACGGCGAACTTCATATACGACGGGGATTCGCCCCTGGGTGAGCGCCGGGCCGTCGCCCTGACCCTGGATCCCGAACTCCTGGCCGATCTGATGGGAGTCGAGGAGCTGAGGGGGCTTCTGGACCCGGGGGTGCTGGCTGAGACCGAGGAGCGCCTGCAACGTCGTCACCCCGATTGGCGGGCACGAGACGCCGATGAGCTGGTCGACCTGCTGGTGGAACTGGGGCCCCTGACGGTGGCGGAGATGGCGGAGCGGAGTGTCCACCCCCTCGCCGACCACCTGGACGACCTGGTCGGGTCGGGTCGGGTGGTCAGGGTGAACGAGGCCGGAGAGCAGCGGCTGGCCGCGGCGGTGGACCGGGAACTCCACGGTGAATCGAAGGAGGGACCTGGGACCGATGCCCGTCTGGTCCGGTACTCGCGGACCCACGGGCCGTTCACCGCGGCCGAGGCGGCCGGGAGACTGGGACTCTCCACGGCGGAGGTCACCGCGGCCCTGGAGGACCTCGTGTCCCGGGGGCGGATGACCACCGGCGCCTTCCGGCCCGGCGGGGAGAGTACCGAATGGGTGGGTACCCACGTTCTGAGAACACTGCGTCGGCGTTCCCTGGAGATTCTCCGTCGGGAGGTCGAGCCGGTGGAGCACCGGGCTCTGGCCCGCTTCGCGGTGGCCTGGCAGGGACTGGACGACCCTTCCCCGGGACCCCCGGCGTTGGAGGCGGTCATCGAACGACTGGAGGGACGACCCCTCCCCGTGGCCTCGCTGGAGTCGCTGATCCTCCCCGCCAGGGTCTCGGGATATCGGCCATCTGATCTCGACTCGCTCGTCTCCTCGGGTCGGGTGGTGTGGACCGGATGCGGTGGTGGCCGTTCCCGGGACGCTCGGGTCGTCTTCCACTTCCGCGATTCCCCGGTCCCGCCCCCAGGGTCCCGTAATCGTCCGGCCCCGCGTTCCCGCACCGGGTCGGAGGCCGAGGTGGGGGAGCGGATCCGGCGCTTCCTGGAATCCCACGGGGCCTCGTTCTGGCCCGACATCCGGTCGGCCTCGGGCGCCGTCGAGGAGAGTGAGGCCATTGACGCCCTCTGGGATCTGGTGTGGCGTGGGGCGCTGACCAATGACACCCTCGCCCCACTGAGAAGCCTGATCGCCGGTGGGCGCGGGGCCCGGACGGCCGGTCGCCGACGGGGGTCCCGTCCGAGAGGCCCGACCCGCTCGGGGCCACCGGAGGTAGCGGGTCGGTGGTCGCTGGTCCGGTGGTCCCCGGGGGAGACGTCCGACACCGAGTACCTGCACCTGCTGGCCCGACGGATGGTGGCCCGCCACGGCCTGGTCACCCGGGAGACACTGGCGGGGGAGGACGTCCCCGGTGGCTTCTCCGCCCTCTACCCGGTGCTCCGGACCATGGAGGAACGGGGGCTGCTCCGTCGCGGCTACTTCGTCGAGGATCTGGGAGGGGCCCAGTTCGCGGCCCCCGGGGCCGTTGATCTGCTGCGTCGGCGGGATTCACCCGGGGCCGGTGAGGTGCTGGCCCTGGCCGTCAACGACCCGGCCCAGACCTGGGGTTCGGTGGTCCCCTGGCCCGAGGGGGCGGGGGCCCGGGTCACCCGCCGGGCGGGGTCGGTGATCGTGACCATCGGGGGTCTGCCGATGGTTCTGGTGGATCCCGCCGGGCGCAGCCTGGTCACCTTCCCATCGGTCCGGGGCGACACCCGCTGGGCCGAGGCCCTGGTGGAACTGGTGGCGGGTGGTCACTACCGGAGTCTGGAGGTGGCGAGGATCGACGGCGCCGACGCCCGGGACCACCCCCTGGCCGAGATCCTCCACGACCACGGCTTCGCCCGGGGGTACCGGGGCCCGACACTCAGGTAGGGAGGGATCGGGGCTTGCGACGACGCCAAGGGGGTCGCATGAATCGCCCGACCCTCAGGTAGGGAGGGATCGGGGTCCCGGTCGGTTGCCCTCGGACCGGATGGGTCACCGTCACCGGGGCCCGGCCCAACGTGAGGGGCCTCAGGCCCTTCCCATCCAGCGGGAAATGGTGATCTCGATCACCCGGCGGTCGGTACCCCGGTCGGTGGGAGGTGAGTACCTGCGGGCGTACATGGCGACACCGGTGGCGCACCGGTCGGTGTCGGCGGTCACCACGGCCCGTCCCTCCAGGGTGAGCCAGCGGGCCCCGTCCACCTGACAGACCGCCGCGGCCAGGCCCGGGTTTCGCGCCAGCAGACGGGCCTTGTGGCTACCGGACCAGGTGATGATCCTCACCAGTTCCGCTTCGGGGTCCCAGGTGAACCCCACCGGGGTCACATGGGGCCGGCCGTCGGGTTCCACCAGGGTCAGTGCCGCCAGGTGACGGTCCCTCAGGAATTCCCGTACGGGATCGTCCATGTCCCGGGGTCTCAACGGGGACCACCGGATGAGGGTGCACCACAGCCGTCAGTCGGCACTGATCGCCTCCAGAACGTTCATGCGGCCCGCTCTCCAGGCCGGGACCGCCGCGGCCAGGATTCCCACCACTCCCGCCAGCACCAGGAAGATCACCAGGGTGCGGATGGGGACGCCGACCGAACTGATCACCGAATCCGGCATGGCGGAGATGGCCACGAAACCGAACACGACGCCTATGGCGGTACCGAGCACGGCCCCGAACAGGGCGACCACCGCCGCCTCCCAACGGATCATGCGTCGGACCTGCCGCGAGGTCATTCCCACCGCCCTGAGCAATCCGAGTTCCCGGGTGCGCTCGAACACGGAGAGGGCCATGGTGTTGGCGATACCCAGCACCGCGATGACGATGGCCAGACCCAGCAGGGCGTTGACGGTCACCAGGGCCTGATCGATCTGGGCCTCCTGGGACTTCTTGAACTCGGCCCGGTCCTCGATCTTCACCTCGGGGTACCTGGCGGCCACGGTCCGGACCGCGGCGGTGGCCTCCTCGGGATCGACCCCCGGGGCGATCGTGGCCCCCCCGAACACATCCAGTTGCAGGCTGGGGGGGAAGTGCATCTCGAACAATCTCTCGTCGATGACCCAGTTCCCGAGCAGGCTGCCGTCGTCGAAGACTCCGGCGACCCTGAGACTCACGGTCCGGCCGTCGGGGAACTCCGCTTCGACGGTGTCACCCACCCCCAATCCCAGGTCCCGGGCCGGGTCACGGTGGATCAGGACGCTGTCGGGCCCCAGATCGGAGTACGAACCCTCGGCCAGATCCAGGTTCACGATCGGGCCCAGGATTCCCGCCGGGGTGCTGGTGACCGACTTGAGATCGCCGGCCACCCTCATCTGCCCGAAGCGGAATCCCCCCGCCCTGTCGATCTCGGGCAGGTTCTGGAGATCGCTGATCACCTGGGGGGTGAAACCGCGCTGGCCGTCGGTGGAGACGAAGAAGTCGGCGGTCACCGACTGATCCAGTACGTCGGTGAATGACTTCTTGAACGAGGTGCCCACCACCAGCACCATCGACACCAGGGCCATACCGATCATCAGGGCCGAGGCGGTGGAGGCGGTTCGGCGGGGGCTGCGGGCGGCGTTCTGGCGGGCCAGCTGGCCGGGGGTACCCATCAGGAGGGGCAGGGGGGAGCCGAGGGCCAGGGCCACCGGCCGGGCCACCAGCGGGCTGAGGGAGGCCACGGCGATGAACAGGGTGAGGGCCCCGATTCCGAGGCTCACGAGTTGCTGGGCCGCACCCCCGTCGGTCGTGACCCCGCGGAACAAGAGCAGTAGCCCGATGACCCCGGTGATCACACCGAAGACGGTCCTCCGTCGGATGCCGCCGGACTGCAGGTTGATGTCGGTTCTCATGGCGGCGACCGGAGGGATTGCGGCCGCCTTGCGGGCCGGGGACAGGGC
>JALSTE010000622.1 GCA_026983855.1 Acidimicrobiia bacterium | reverse complement strand
CCCCGATGGTGACCTTGGGTGGGTTCTCGGGCACCGCCAGGGGGGCGATCGAGTGGTTGAACCACTCATGGCCCTCGGCGTAGAGGTTCAGCTCGGTCCCGAACGGGTCCTCCTCGTGGGTGAGCTTGGCCCGTTGGTAGACCAGACTGCGGATGTCGCGGTTGAAGGGGGCCCCGTCGGTGTTGCTCTCAACGAAGTACTGCTGCAACTCGGGTCGTACCGCCTCCATGGCCCAGCGCAGGTGCCCGATGATCGGGTAGATCCGCCAGAGGTTGTGTCTCTTCTGGGCCACGTCGTAGAACGCCAGGAGGGTGAGGACCAGGAAGGGAGCGGCGGCGATGGCCCACGCGGGACTGACGAACACCGCCATGCTTCCGAACAGGGCCAGGGAGATGACCGAGAAGATCGAGGCCGCATACCGCATGGGGAACCTCCATTGGTTCATGACGCGTCCCCGAGGATAGGGAGTCGTCACCCACTGTGTCGTCCGACACGCCGCTCTCCCTAGGTTTGCCGGTGGGTGTGGTCTTGTCGTCCGACCTGCCGCTCTCCGTGGGTTTGCCGGTGGGTGTGGTCTTGTCGTCCGACCTGCCGCTCTCCGTGGGTTTGCCGGTGGGCCTCACCTCTGCGGTGGGAACGGGGTCGGCTGAGGGGAGGTTCTTCCCCGTCTCGCGTGCAACTGGGGGTGGCGATGAAGTAGACCTTGGGGGTCAAATCAGGGGAAGCGGGCCCAGAAGGGTGACAACGGGGTCACCGAGCGTTCACAATCTGGACCCACGCACTTCAACGAGCACAGCTAGGTTGTCGCCAGTGAGGGAACCAGGAATTTCGCCAGAGTCGGAGGCGCCAAGCCTCTCGTTCAACGGCGTCGGGATGATTTTCCCCGACGGCACCGAAGCCCTGAGGGACGTCAGTTTCGACGTCCGACGGGGTGAGTTCGTCACCGTCGTCGGCCCCTCGGGCTGTGGCAAGTCGACCCTGTTGAAGGTGGCGTCGGGTCTGCTGGATCACACCTCGGGTGCCGTGTACGTGGACCGCAAGAGCCTGGGTTACACGTTTCAGGACGCCACCCTGTTGCCCTGGCGGAGCGTCATGCGCAACGTGGAACTGCTGCTCGAGCTCGAGGGGGTGCCCAAGGACCAGCGCCGGGCCGTGGCCAAGGAGCACATCGACCTGGTCGGTCTCTCCGGGTTCGAGGACCACTACCCCAAACGCCTGTCCGGCGGTATGAAGATGAGGGTCTCCCTGGCCCGCTCCCTGGCCACCAAGCCCGAGGTGTTCATGTTCGACGAGCCCTTCGGTGCCCTCGACGAGATCACCCGCGAGCGGCTCAACGACGAGCTGCTGTCGTTGTTCGTCAAGGAGGGCTTCGCCGGGTTGTTCATCACCCACTCGATCTACGAGGCGGTGTTCCTCTCCACCAGGGTGCTGGTGATGTCGGCCCGGCCCGGCCGGATAGTGGCCGAGTACGAGGTCCCCTTCGACTACCCCCGGGAGCCCTCACTGAGGTTCGAGCCCGAGTTCGCGGTCCTGGCCGGAAAGGTGTCGGAGAGTCTGCGGGCCTCGAGCGTGGTGGCGTCGTCATGACCGACACCACTCACCGGCGACAGGTCGAACCCGCGGCCGAACACGACGCCGTGGGGGCGGTGGCCATGGAGATGGCCACCATGCGCCAGCACACCACAGGTCCCCGCCTCATCGACAAGGTGGTGGCGATGTGGCCCCCGGTGGCCCTGGGCGTCATCTTCGTGGGCATCTATCTGTGGGAGAGGTCCCGCCTGGACCCCTTCAAGCAGTTCCTCCTCCCCTCGTTGAAGCAGCATTGGGAGAAGGGCATCGGCAACCCCACCGTCCTGGGT
>JALSTE010000621.1 GCA_026983855.1 Acidimicrobiia bacterium | reverse complement strand
GATCGCGGTACCCGACCCCGGATCCTACGCCTCCGCCGACGGTGATCTGACGTTCGACACCCAACTGGATCCCGGGCGCTACCGGCTGGACCTGTGCCGGGGGGTGTCGGCACGGGACTGTGAGGAGCTGCCGGTTCACCTGCCGTTCCAGGTCGTGGACATCACCCATCACGAACTCGTCGCCGGTCACAACCGGGCCGACGCCGAACGAATCAACATGGTGTTCGTGGGGTCGGGCTGGGAAGACTCGTCGGACATGGCGGCCATGGCCACTGAACTGCTGGGCCTGGACGGGCCCGTGCTGTACGGCGAGGACTGGAAGCACCTGGGGGAGGACGCCATCCCCTCCGAGGTGTGGTCGATCGAGTTCGGTCCCTTCGCCACCGAGCCGATCGCCTCGGCGGTGGACCGTTTCAACTTCTGGTACCTGGACGCCGATCTGGTGGACCCACGGGGTCTCTTCCACGACTCCGATCCCGAGTTCGAGAATGATCTCGCCGAGGGAATGCCCTATCCCCACACGGTGGTGGTCAGCCTGCATCTCCAGGGGCCGGGTGTCTACGGGAGGTCCGAGGCCAACTGGACCTCGCTGAAGGGCCGGCGGGGACCGGAACTGCTCCCCGTCGAGCAGGTGTCGTTCGGGGGTATCTACCTGGCTCTCGATCACACCGCCCCGCAGCTCGAGGCCGACACCCTCACCCATGAGATGGGTCACGCCATCTTCGAGCTGAGGGACGAGTACTACGAGGCCGACCGTCCGGTGATCTACGGGTATCCGAACTGCGCTCCCTCCGAGGATGTGGCCCGGCGGTGGTGGGGTGATCTCGTGGGAGAGGTGGATCCGGCCGTCTACACCTGGATCGACTACCAGAAGCGCTACTACGAGTACTTCGGGGAGGAGGGTCCCGCGACCCTGGTGGACTGGGTGACCGTCCGGCCCACCGCCGGGGGGTGCTACGACGGGACCGATGACGTGGTCCGACCCACCGAGGACTCGATCATGAACAGTCAGATCCCCGTTTTCGGGGCGGTGAACCGTCGTCGGGTGGAGTCGATCCTGGGACTGTTCTCGGGCCGGGCGGTGCTGAGCGACCCCGCTGACCTGAGCCTGAGGTGCCAACCGGCGGCCCTGGCCCGATCGGGTCAGACGGTCAGGTGTTGGGGCGAGCTGGCCCCCTTCGTGGATCCGCCCGAGGGGGGAATCACGGTGGCCGCGCCCGGGTCCCCCGCCACCTGCACCACGTCTCCCGCCATCGGTGACGCCGATTCACTGGCCGTGGACTGTGACCCGGTGACCCTGAGTGGGACCGGACCATGGTCCATCACGGGTAGTTTCGAGGGCTCGGGCGCCCGGGTGGTGGAAATCCTCCGGCCGCCCCCGGCCCCGGCCCGGACCCCGGGGACCAATAGCACCGGGAGCACTGGGGGCACTGGGAGCACTGGGAGCACTGGGAGCACTGGGAATACTGGGAGCACCACGGCACCAGCGGGGGAGGGGGACAACCCCAACCGGGCGGTGGGAAACGGCCAGTTCTCCGCTGGTTGGGTCATGATCGGCGGTCTGGTGGCGTTGGTCGTGATCGGGGCCGGCGGTCTGTGGCTCCAGAGCGTTGCTCGCAGGGAGGACGAGGAGGGGGCAGGCCCACCCGTGCCACCCCCATCCACCTGAGCGCCGGACCGAGGGCCTCAGCCCATGGGTCGGCCGAAGGGCAGCTCCGCCGTCCACTCCGCCAGTCTCGACTCGGCCCGGAGACAGGCCGCCAGGAACAGGCCCTTCTCGTGACCCTTGAACTCCTCCATACGCTCGGTGGTCCAGGAGGCGGCCCGGGCCACGAAGGAGTCGGCGTCGCTCCCCGGGTCGGG
>JALSTE010000620.1 GCA_026983855.1 Acidimicrobiia bacterium | reverse complement strand
CGGAGAGGCCCCCGCCGGGCGGGGGCCTCCTCACGTGTTCGATTGGCGGGTTGTCCCTGGGAACGACCCGGTGGGATCAGCCCTGGTAGGTGAGGATCTCGCCGTCGACCGGTGCACCGGTGTCGTCGAAGCTCCAGACGCTGTAGGTGGCGTTGGCCGGGACCACGTCGCCGTTGGCGTCGATGTCCAGGGTGGATCCGGCGCCGACGTAGTCGACGTCCTCGCCGTTGTGGGCGGCGTGGAGCAGATCACCAATCTGGTTGTAGGTGTACTGGGTGCCGTCGTTCATCGTGGGGCGAATGGCGTCCCTGATGGCGACCGGGTCATTGGAGTTGGCGGCGGCGGCACTGGCCAGGCACATCACCGCGGCGTCCCACGAGAACTCGGTGAACGGAGCCGTATCGGTCCCGGTCTGCTCGTTGAAGTAGGTGGCGAAGGCACTCAGATCGCCGCCGGCGGGCTTGAGACCGGACAGTCCCACGACGATGTCCTCGACACCGGCGGAGGCGTCGGGTGTCGCCTCGGCGTCGGCCAGGAACATCTTCTGGACCGAGGCGGCATCAGCCTGGTCGAGCTCGGTGACGAAGGGAATGAACTCCGGGCCGAACAGCACGGTGTAGATCACGTCGGACCCGTCAGCCACGACCTTGTCCACCTCAGCGGACATGTCGGTCGTGCCGCTGTCGATGTCGGTCCGGCTCTTGATCTCACCGCCGAGGGCCGTGAAGGCGTCCTCGAAGGCGTTACCGAGACCAACGCCGTAGGCGTCGTTCTGGACGATGACGGTGGCGCTGCGGTACCCGAGTGTGTTGTACAGATAGTCGGCGGCGACCTGACCCTGAACCGCGTCGGAGAGAACGGTCCGGAAGAAGAAGTCGTTGTCGTCGATGGTGGTCAGGGCCGGTGAGGTCGAACCCCAGGAGATCTGGGGAATCTGGGCCTCACGGGCGACGGCCACGATCGGGGTGGACACCGAGGAGCGGGCCTCACCGAGAATGCAGCTGGCACCCTGGGCCACGAGCTTGTTGGCGGCGTCGACGCCCTGGGCGGGATCACCGGCGGTGTCCTCGATGACGACGTTGACATCGAGTCCGGCCTCCCGGGCCAGGTCGGCCACGGCCTGCACGGCCTCAATGGCGGCCGAGGTCAGTGATTCGAGCGCCGGGTCGGTGACGCCGTAGGCGAGTCCGAGGGTGACGGTCGGGACCTCCTCGAGTCCGGGTCCGGCCATGGCGTCGCCCCCGTCGGCGGTCGTGCTCGGGGCCTCGGTGCTCGGGGCCTCGGTGGTCGTGGCCGCGGTGGTGGATGGTGCTGCTGTGGTGGCGGGCGCTTCCGAGCTGCTGCTGCTGTCGGTGCCGGAATCGCCGCAAGCGGCGGCGAAGACACCTAGAGCCAGCAGAAGCGCGAAGACGCGTCCGATGGTGCTCCTGGACATTGAACCCTCCTGGATGGAACACGGATGAATGCCTGAGCATAGAGGTCCGGCGCCGAATTGGCAGCCCGGCGGGTCATCGGTGCCGTTTTAGCGGCCGAGTGGGGCGGGAACCAACCGGGGCCCGGGACCGGGGGAGGGAGAGTGTGATGGAGGTGGTCCCGTGGTAGTCGGGGACGGTCGGCGCCGGGGTCAGCCGCCCTCCAGCCAGTCGCGGATCGGGTTCCAGACCTCGGCCCGCGGGTCGATCACGTCGAAGTGATCGAAGGGCGCCGAGGTCAGCTGGGTCCCGGCGGTGGGAATGTCGTCGGCCAACCGGGTATCGGTGATCAGCTCCACGGAGTCACCCCCGTCGGCCGCGGCCCTCAGATAGGACAGGGTCTGTCCGATCGGGACATTCACGTCGGCCGTGCCGTGCACCAGCAACTGGGGTACGCCGAGGGGGGTGAACAGAGTGGGGGAGCACTGGTGGTAGCGCTCGGGGAGGGCCTCGGGTGCGCCTCCCATGAGCAGGGTGGCGGCCCCGTCACTGAGTCCCTCGTGGGCGGCTGCCACCAGATCGGCCACCGGGGCCAGGGCCACCACACCGTTGACGAAGCGACCACCGGAGGATCCCCGCCGGGCCAGGTACAGAGCCAGCTGGCCTCCGGCCGAATGGCCCACGGCCACCACCCGGCGGGTGACCGGGGTCTCCTCGGTGCCCAGGTTCAACTCCACCTCGGCCACCGCCGTCGCCGCGGCGTCGATGTCGTCGAAGATCTCCGGCCAGCCCGAGCTGAGGGACCTACCGAGGCGGCGGTACTCGATGTTGGCGACCTTCCAGCCCCTCGATGTCAGGTCCCGGGCCATCGGGTGCATCAGATCGGCGCCGAAGCGGTCCCGCCAGTAGCCGCCGTGGATCAGCAGGGCCAGGGGGGGATGACCGTGGCCATCGGAAGGGGAGAAGAACTCGACCCGTTGATCGGGGTGTGGGCCGTAGGACAGCTCCAGGGGGATCGGCGAATCAGCCATCAGAGCCCCCGGCAGCCGGTTCCCGGCCCGCCAGTCCCAGGCAGACGGCCGCCGTGGCCGCTCCGCCCCCGAGAACCAGGGTCCGTGTTCCGACGTCACCACGGAGGGCCGCGGCCAGGGCGGCGAGGGCGTCGGAGGTGTCGATGACGATCCCCTGGCGCAGGACGTCCTCCAGTTCGGATCCGGGTGCCTGGTAGAGCTGATAGGCGAGCATCACGTCACGGACACCGAAGAGTCGGGCCAGGTAGGGCGAGGCGGGGTTGTCGGTGGTGTCGATTCCGAAAACCCGGCCCAGCAGCCGTGGGGCGATCAGGGCGCCGACCCCCACACCCAGTCTCAGCCCGATCAGAATCTCACGGGCCCGCGAGCCCGACACCGGCCACGGAGATGGGCCCCGCGGGGACCGACCGGTGCCGTCGGGTCCGGGGGGAGGGCCGGTGGGCTCATGCGATGGAACGGAGGTCATGTCGGTTCTCCTGTCGTGGTGGCTACATGATGACCCAAGGGGTCGGGACGTTCAGGATCAGAGGGTTCAACGGCGCCGGCCCGGGACATCACGGGGGAGAATTAGGCTGAATCAGTCCTGGACCGGGACCTCGAGCCCATGATGCCGTGGACAACCGGTCCCGCCGATCGAGGAGGATCAGGTGAGCGAGTTCAGACCACCGGTTGCCGACATGATGTTCGTTCTGGAGCACGTGGTCGGTTTGGACGGGCTCCTGGGGCGTCCCGAGTTCGAGCACGTGGACGGTGACACGGTCGGTGCTCTGCTGGCCGAGGCCGGTCGGTTCATGGCCGAGCAACTCGAGCCCCTGGACGAGGTGGGTGACCGGGAGGGGTCCCGCCTCGAGGGCGGGCGGGTGATCACCCCGACCGGCTTCGCCGGGGCCTATGAGCGGTTCGTCGCAGCGGGGTGGAACAGCATCTCCTTCGATCCCGACTACGACGGGGGTGGCCTGCCCTGGGTCGTGGGTCTGGCGGTCCAGGAACTCATGACCACCGCCAACATGGGATTCGGACTGTGTCCGATCCTCACCCAGAGCGCGGTGGAACTACTGGACCGCCACGCGGATGAGGAGCAGAAGGAGACCTGGCTGAGGCCCCTCGTGTCGGGGGAGTGGACCGGCACGATGAACCTCACCGAACCCCAGGCCGGTTCCGATCTCGGGGCCATGACCACCAGGGCCGAGCCGGCCGGTGACGGCACCTGGCGGATCCGGGGCACCAAGATCTTCATCACCTACGGCGACCACGAGATGGCGGAGAACATCGTTCATCTCGTCCTGGCCCGTACCCCCGGCGCCCCCCCGGGCACCCGGGGGATCTCCTGCTTCATCGTCCCCAAGTTCCTCCTGGACGAGGAAGGGAGACCCGGGGCACGCAATGACGTATCGGTGGTCTCCCTGGAGCACAAGCTGGGGATCCACGCCAGTCCCACCTGTGTGATGGCCTTCGGTGAGGGCGATGGGGCGGTCGGCTACCTCATCGGGGAGGTCAACCAGGGTATGAGGTACATGTTCACGATGATGAACAGTGCCCGACTCTCTATCGGCCTGCAGGGACTGGGCGTGGCCGAGAGGTCGTATCAACTCGCCCGCGACTACGCCCTGGAGAGACATCAGGGCAGGGCCCTGGGCTCCGACCCCACCCAGGGCGGTACCTCGCCGATCGTGGACCACGGTGATGTCCGTCGCATGCTGATGACCATGAGGTCCCAGATCGAGGCCATGCGCTGCGTCATGTACGCCAACGCGGTGGCCATGGACTGGGCCCGGGTGCACCCCGACCCTGGGGAGAGGAGACGCTTCTCCGACCTCAGCGCCCTGTTGACGCCCATCTCCAAGGGATGGGGAACCGATCTCGGCGTGGACCTATCGTCCCTGGCCATCCAGGTGCACGGGGGGGCGGGCTACATCGAGGAGACCGGTGTCGCCCGCCACTGGCGGGACTCACGGATAGCCCCGATCTATGAGGGGACGAACGGTATTCAGGCCCTGGATCTGGCCTTCAGGAAGGTGAACCTGGACGGTGGACACACCCTCGACGAGCTCATGGAGTCGATCTCCTCCCTGGTATCGGATCTGGGGGCCGGTGAGCTGAGGGTGATGGAGAGGTCCCTGGCCGATGCCGTGGCGGTCGTACAACCCGAGATCGACTGGGTCAGGGCCCGCCTGGACGATGATCCGGTTCAGGTCGGGATCGGTTCGGTGGCCTTCATGGAGATGCTGGGGACCCTCGTGGGTGGCTTCTACATGGCCCGGTCGGCCCTGGTGGCCCAACGGCTGATGGCGGATGGGGTCGGGGACGGGGACTTCCTGGCCGACAAGCTCGTCTCCGCCGCCTTCTACTGCGAGGAGATCCTCCCCCGGGTCCGCGGCCTGGCCCCCCGGGTGCGCACGGCCGACCGGGTGGTGTTCGGAATCGACGCCGCCCGTCTGTGAGGATTCCGAATGCCGACGCACCCGGGCCCGACGGGGACGTTCCGACGGCCCCCGCCCGTGTCGGCTACCCCCGATCCGGGGGGCTCGATAGCGTGCCCGACGTGGACCGCATCCCCGCCCGTCAACTCCTGGAATGGGCCGAGAGTCTCTCGGCCATCGCCCGCACCGGGTTGGGATTCACCGAGTCCCTCTACGAGGAGGAGAGGTTCGAGGAGATCCTGCGTATAGCGGCCGAGATGAAGGGGGCCGTGGTCGGCGACATCGACACCGCGGCCCTGGCGGCCGAATGGATGGCGAGCGTGGGGCCCGGAACCCGGGGCTATGTGACCCCCAAGGTGGCGGTGGCGGCTGTGGTCGGTGACGACGAGGGGCGGATGCTGCTGATCAAGCGTTCGGACCGTGGGGTCTGGTTGTACCCGACGGGGTGGGCCGATGTCGGCTACTCGGCGGCGGAGGTGGTCCAAAAAGAGGTGTTCGAGGAGACCGGGATCCGGTGCGAGCCGATCCGCCTGATCGCCCTGATCGATGGGACCCGGCACGGGTTCACCCGGATACCCATGTACAGCCTGGTGTTCCACTGCCGGCTTCTCGGGGGTGAACTTCGGCCCCACCCCCTGGAGGTTACGGATCTCGGGTGGTTCGACCGGGGGGATCTACCCCGGCCCTTCGCCCTGGAGGAGGTATGGGTGGACCAGGCCTTCGCCGCCATCGCCGGGGAGGAGGTTCCGGTGCTGTTCGATCCCCCGCGGCGGACTCCGTGGTCGTAGGCCCGGTGGGGAGAGACCGATGGATGTCGTGGAAGGGCGACGGACGCGGAGCCCGCGGACCCTGCGGGGTCAGTCGTCCCCGTTCTGCTCCAGGTACCTCTCCAGTTCGGCTATCAGTTCTCCGGGGTCGGTGTCCACCAGTTCGGGAGACCCGGCCGGATGGTCCGAATCGGGCACCGGGGAGCCGAGGGCCCGCAGTTCAGCCGCGAATTCGGCCAGTTCGGGATCCTCGGCCACGAGGGCCTCGACCTGGCGCTCGTACTCGACGGCGGCGATCTGAAGGTCGGTGGCGGCCAGGGAGAGGTCGAGGAGATCGGTGAGCCGACTGACCAGGGCCAGGGCCGCCTTGGGCGAGGGTGACGAGGCCACGTAGTTCGGGACCGACGCCCACAGCGAGGCGGCGGGAACCCCGGCCCGGGCCAGGGCCATCTGCAGAACCCCGACTATGCCGGTCGGCCCCTGATATCTCGAGGGTTGAAGGTCCATCTCGCTGAGCATGTCGGATCCGGCCGCACTCCCTATGACCGGTACCGGATCCAGGTGATGAACCTCGCTGAGCAGGGCCCCGAGTGTGACCACCCTGACCACTCCCATCGATTCGATCACCTCGAGAACCGCCTCGGTGAAGGTTCGCCAACGGAGTCGTGGTTCGGTCCCGGTCAGGATGATCACATCGCGGCCGTCGTCCAGATTCAGGTGGGAGAACCCGTTGCCGGGCCATTCGAGCTCTCGGCGGCCGTCGGGACCGAGTCGCAGGACCGGGCGCTGTATGGAGAAGTCGAAGAACGACTCGGGATCGATGCTCGCGAACTCCCGGGACTCGAAACGCCGGGACAGGTAGCGGACGGCCACGGTGGCTGCGTCACCGGCGTCGTTCCAACCGGAGAAGGCGGCGATCAGCGTCGGTTCGACCAGTTGGGGACGGTCATTCCACACGACGTGGTCCATGGCAGCAACCTATCGGTATCCCCGGGGCGCCCGTGACCCCGCGGCCGGGCCTAACATCGGGGACGCCCCGAGTCCGGTCCGTCCCACGGCACCGGGGCCCCGGCCGTGGGGTATGAGGAAAGTGAGGTGCCCGGTGGCGGAGATCACCATCGAGGAGTGCGAGATGGTGACCCCCGAACTGGTGGAGGCGTTCGCCGAGCTCATCCCCCAGCTCTCGAGGTCCTCGCCTCCCCCCGACGCCGGGGCCCTCGATCGCCTGATCGCCTCCGAGGCCTGTCACCTGCTGGTGGCCCGCGATGGGGACCGGATCGTGGGATCACTCACCCTCGTGGTGTTCGAGATACCCACCGGGGTGAGGGCCTGGATCGAGGATGTGGTGGTGGATTCCGCCGCCAGGGGTCGGGGTGTGGGAGAGATCTTGAATCGGCGGGCCCTGGAGCTGGCGGCGGATCTGGGGGCCCGTACCGTTGATCTCACCTCGCGGCCCTCCCGGGAGGCGGCCAACCGCCTCTACCGCCGGATCGGATTCGAACCCCGGGAGACCAATGTCTACCGCTATGGGTTGTGAGCGTGGGCCGATGAGGGGTGGTTCGGGTTGTGAGCGTGGGCCGATGAGGGGTGGTTCGGGTTGTGAGCGTGGGCCGATGATGCGGGGAGCGCGGCGGTGGGCTGAGAGGATGGACTGATGACCACCAGAAGGGCACCGATGGGAACTCTCTACGAACTGGTCGGTGGCGAACAGTGGTTCATCGACCTGGTGGACCGCTTCTACGAGCGGGTGGCCGAGGATGAACTGCTCAGTTCGATGTACCCCGAGGACCTGACGGCGCCCAAGGCCCACCTGGCCGGTTTCCTCATTCAGTACTGGGGTGGGCCGGCCACCTACAGCGAGGAACGGGGCCACCCCCGGTTGCGGATGAGGCACGTGCCCTTCGAGATCGGTCAGGCCGAGCGCGACGCCTGGTTCAACAACATGAACGCCGCTCTCGAGGAGGGTGGCCTCGAACCCGAGGTGGAGGAGCAGGTCCGGGCGTATTTCCGCAGCGCCGCCGACCATCTCCGTAACGCCTGAACGGTCGGGTGTGGGTCGGGTCCCGGTTTGTCCCGGCCGTCACGCTAGGTTCGGGCCAGCCCCACCGTCGGGGCGGGAAGGTAGAAGGGGGAATCGATGTCCGCCACCCTGCTTGCATCGGACGTGTACAGCCTGGACGATCTGAACCTGGGTCTGTTGCTGCTGCGGCTATTGCTGGGTCTCCTGCTGGCCGCCCACGGCTGGGTGAAGGTCCGAAACGGTCTGGACGGAACGGCGGGGTGGTTCGAGTCCGAGGGGCTGAGGCCCGGGGCCCTGCACGCCCGTCTCGCCGCCGGGACCGAGATGGGGGCGGGCCTGGCGGTGGCGCTGGGGTTTCTCTTCCCCCTGAGTCCCATGGCCGTGGTCGGGGTCATGACCGTGGCCGGCTACGTCGGTCACCGTCGGAACGGTTTCTTCAGCGTCCGCAACGGTTGGGAGTTCACCTTCGTGTTGGGATCGGTCGCCGCGGTGCTGGCCACCACCGGACCGGGTGAGTGGTCGGTGGACAACATCTACGACTGGTTCCTCACCGGCTGGGCCGGTCTGCTCATCTCCGTCGGGGGCGGGGTGGCGGCCGCGGTTCTGATGCTGAGGATCTACTTCACCAATCCGGACCGCACTGAGGATGGGTCGGCCGGATAGGGGCGTACCCGGTCCTTCAGTCCGCGGCCACGATCTTGAGCACCGATCCGCCCAGATCGAGGAGGTACATCTCCCCGGCGCCGTCGACTCCGAAACCGGCCACCGAACCGACGTCGGAGGCCAGTACCGACAACTCCCGGCCCCCGAGTCCGGGACGCAGGCCCCACAGGGTGCCGCTCCCGAAGTCGGCGAACAGGTAGACCCCCTCGAGATCGGGCACGGAGGAACCGTGGTACACCCGACCACCCGTCACCGAGACCCCGCTGTCGTGATCGTAGGTGTGCACCGGGGGGATGGGTTCGGACACCAGATCCCCGGGGTCACCGATGACCTCCCCGCCCTCCAGGACACCCCAGCCCAGGTTGGCTCCCCGCCCCCCGACGATCGTGTCGGGCCCGGCGTTCAATCGGTCTATCTCCTCGATGTGATCCTGACCGACATCACCTATCCAGAGGTCCCCGGTC
>JALSTE010000619.1 GCA_026983855.1 Acidimicrobiia bacterium | reverse complement strand
CTGAGATCGAGGCCGAGGAGCTCATAGCCGAGCCGGAGTTCCAGAAGGCCCGGATGCCCTGGGGTATCAAGCTGGCCATCGCCTGGCTGGCCCTGATGGTGATCTTCGCCTTCTTCGCCAACTGGATCCCCGGGGTTCCACCCCCCAACGAACTGGGGGCGTTCCGGGGACTGGACAGGCTGGCACCCCCGAGCACCAAGGCCTGGCTGGGAACCGACGGTCTGGGCCGCGACATCCTGTCCCGCATCATCCACGGGGCCCGCATATCGCTCACCGTGTCCACGGTGGCGGTCCTGTTCGGCCTGATAGTCGGCGGGGGACTGGGAATGATCGCCGGCTACGTGCGGGGGCGGGCCGAGGCCGTCATCATGGCCAGCGTCGACATCGTGCTGGCCTTCCCCGCCCTGATCATCCTGCTGACCCTGGTGGCCTTCCTGGGTCAGAACCTGATCACCATCTCCCTCGTAATCGGGGCCCTGTCGGTGCCCCGCTACGCCCGGGTGGCCCGGGCCATCACCCTGTCGGTCGCCCAGCGGGAGTTCGTCCTGGCCTCGGGGGCCATGGGGGCGGATCGCCTGAGGGTCCTGTGGCGGGACGTCATGCCCAACGTCCTGCCGGCCCTGAGCGCCTTCGCCCTGGTGTCGGCGGGGGTGGTGATCGTGTTGGAGGGGACCCTGGCCTTCCTGGGACTGTCGGTGGAGGCGCCCCAGGCCACCTGGGGATCGATGATCAACGAGTCCCGTCAGAACCTGGCCATCCGGCTCCATCCCCTGATCTTCCCCTCGGCGGTGATGTTCATCACCGTGCTGGCCCTGAACTACGTGGGCGACTACCTGCGCAAGAAGTTCAACGTGAAGGAGTCGGGGATCTAGTTCGGCCTCGCCGGCGACCCCATTAGGGTCGGGGCATGGACGACTCATCCCGACCCCGCTTCCACTTGGCGTTCCCGGTCCGGGACCTGGACGAGGCCCGTGACTTCTACGGTGGGCTGCTGGGCTGTCCCGAGGGACGGTCCTCCGATAGGTGGGTTGACTTCGACCTCCGTGGCCATCAGATAGTGGCCCACCTCGTCGAGGGTGGGGGAGCGGACGTTCCCCACGGTCAGGTGGACGGTAAGGCGGTTCCCGTCCGTCACTTCGGGCTGATCCTCGACCCCGGGGAGTGGCGGCGCCTGGCCGACAGGGTGACGGGCAGGGTGGACTTCGCCATCGAACCCGGTGTCCGTTTCGAGGGGACGGCGGGGGAACAGTGGACCATGTTCTTCACCGATCCCAGCGGCAACGCCCTGGAGTTCAAGGCCTTCGCCGATGAGGCCATGGTGTTCGCCCCCTTCGACACCCCGGGTAGCTGATGGTCGATCCCGACCGGCTCGGGTGGGACGACCGCCGAGCGGTGGAGATGCCCCCCGGGGAGGGTCTGGTTCCGGCCCGGGTGGCCGTCGAGCACCGCGGGGCCTACGACCTGCTCGGGGCGGGGGACGAACTCTCGGAGGGGGCACGGGTCAGCGCCGAGCTGCGGGACCGGGCATCGGGCCGCCTGGACTTCCCGGCCGTGGGCGACTGGGTGGCGGTCAGGCCCGGGGCCGGACCCCGGGGGGCGGACCTCATCGAGGCGGTTCTGCCCCGGTCGTCGCTGTTCGTGAGGCGGGCTCCGGGTCGGGACCCCCGCCCCCAGGTGGTGGGCACGAACATCGACCGCGTCTTCATCGCCACCTCCCTGGACGGGGATCTCAACGCCCGACGTCTCGAGCGGTACCTGGCCGTGGTCCACGGGGGGGACGCCGAACCGGTGGTGCTGTTGACCAAGAGCGATCTGATCACCCACCCCGATGAGCTGGACCGGGCCCGTGAATTGGTGGCCTCGGTGGCCCCG
>JALSTE010000618.1 GCA_026983855.1 Acidimicrobiia bacterium | reverse complement strand
GAGGTGGTTCCCACGCCCGAGGTGCGCCGCCGGGCCGGGCAACTGGTCTCGGAGGAACCGTGGGGGCGTGAACAGTGGGAGAGGCTGGCCGGAGGTGAGACCTTCGACGGTATGGAGTCCTGGTTGCCGTGGCTGGTCGACCGTCCCGAGATCCTCTTCGACCGTCTCCCGCCCGAGGCCCACATAGTCCTGGTGGAACCCCGTCGGATGAGGGACCGCGCTCTCGATCTCCGGGCCGAGGAGGCCGATCTGGCCCGGACCCTGGCCGGCACCTGGGGGGCCCTGGAGGCCGATGGTTCCGAACGTGAGTTTCCCCGGCTCCACGTCGAGTTCGAACGCCTGCAGAGTGGCACCTCCGCCGCCTCCTGGGTGATGACGGGCACCGCCGACTCCCCCGAGCAACCCCTGGTGGAGGCCCGGGGCTGGGAGCCCGTCGCCGGTGATCCATCACGTTTGCTGAACCAGCTGAGGGGTCTCATCTCGGAGGGATACCGGGTCGTCGTCGCCGCCGAGGGGGAGGGTTCGGCGGCCCGACTGGTGGAGACCCTGGGAGCGGAGGGGGTGGGGTTGGAACTCGCCGCGGTGGACGGCTCCGATCTGATCGAACCTGGCGGTCGGGTGGCCGTGGCCGGGGTCGAGCACAGTTTCGTCCTACCGGGGTCCCGGCTGGCCCTTCTGACCGAGCGCGATCTCACCGGCCGGAGACGGACCCATCGCCGACCCCGGGCCCGGCGGGGTCAGCAGGGTTCCTTCGAGGATCTCAAGCCCGGTGGCTACGTGGTCCATCACCAGCACGGGGTCGCCCGCTACGCCGAGATGGTCACCCGTTCGATCATGGGTCAGGAGAGGGACTACCTGATACTGGAATTCAAGGGGGGTGACCGCATCTACCTTCCCTCCGATCAGATTGACCTGATCCGGCCCTACACGGGGGGAGAGTCACCGACGCTCAACAAGATGGGCGGGGCCGAGTTCCAGAAGACCCGGTCGAAGGTTCGTCGGGAGGTTGACCGCATCGCCCAGGAACTGGTCGTGCTCTACCAGACCCGGGTGAACAGCGAGGGTCACGCCTTCGCCCCCGATACCCCCTGGCAGCGGGAACTGTCCGACTCCTTCCCCTTCCAGGAGACCCCGGACCAACTCGAGGCCATCGGGGCCATCACATCGGACATGGAGTCCACCGCCCCCATGGATCGTCTGGTGTGCGGGGACGTGGGCTTCGGCAAGACCGAGGTGGCGATCCGGGCGGTGTTCAAGTGTGTCCAGGAGGGTAAGCAGGCGGCCGTTCTCGTGCCCACGACCCTGCTGGCCCAGCAGCACCACCAGACCTTCGCCGACCGTTTCGCCCCCTTTCCCGTCAGGGTCGAGTCCATCTCCCGCTTCCTCACCCCGGCCCAGCAGAAGGAGGTCGTGACCGGGCTGGCCACCGGTTCGGTGGACGTCGTCATCGGCACCCACCGACTGCTGTCCTCCGACGTGTCATTCCATGACCTGGGACTTCTGGTGGTGGACGAGGAACAGCGATTCGGGGTCACCCACAAGGAGAAGATCAAGCAGTTCAAGAACAACGTCGACGTCCTGACCCTCACCGCCACTCCGATCCCCCGGACCCTGGAGATGAGTCTGACGGGTATCCGCGACCTCTCCCTGCTGCAGACCCCCCCGGCGGAACGACAGCCCATTCTCACCCATGTGGGGGAGTACGACGAGAGGGCGGTGGCCGAGGCCATACGTCGTGAACTGCTGCGTGAGGGCCAGGTCTTCTTCGTGCACAACCGGGTGGCCGACATCGACCGGGTGGCGGCCGATCTCGGTGATCTGGTGCCGGAGGCCCGCATCGCGGTGGCCCACGGCCAGATGGACGAGGCACCCT
>JALSTE010000617.1 GCA_026983855.1 Acidimicrobiia bacterium | reverse complement strand
GCTCTTCGACGGATACTCCAATCAGATTCCCGACGTGGATCCCACCGAGACCGAGGAGTGGATCCAGTCCTTCACCTCGGTCATCGAGTCCGAGGGGCGCAACCGCGGTCGCTACCTCCTCCGACGGCTGCTGCTGCGGGCCCAGGAGATGGGGGTCGATTTCCCGGCCACGATCAACACGCCCTACATCAACACCATCCCCACCGAGCACGAGCCCTGGTTCCCCGGCGACGTCACCATCGAGAAACGGATCAGGGCGTTCATCCGCTGGAACGCGGTGGCCATGGTCACCCACGCCAACAAGTTCGCCGACGGTATCGGCGGTCACCTCTCCACCTTCGCCTCCTCCGCCGCCCTCTACGACGTGGGCTTCAATCACTTCTTCCGGGGCAAGGAGGACGGAACCCCCGGCGACCACATCTACATCCAGGGCCACGCCGCCCCCGGTATCTACGCCCGGGCCTACCTCGAGGGTCGTCTGACCGACGACGACCTGGACCACTTCCGTCGGGAGATCGGACGCACCGGGCTGTCCAGCTACCCCCATCCCCGGCTGATGCCCGAGTTCTGGGAGTACCCGACGGTGTCCATGGGTCTGGGACCGATCAACGCCATCTACCAGGCCCGCTTCAACCGTTACCTGCACGCCCGCCGCCTCGATGACACCAGCGAGTCCCGGGTGTGGTGCTTCCTCGGCGACGGTGAGACCGACGAGCCCGAGGCCCTGGGCGCCCTGTCGCTGGCCTCCCGTGAACACCTCGACAATCTCATCTTCGTGGTCAACTGCAACCTGCAACGTCTCGACGGCCCGGTGCGGGGCAATGGCAAGATCATCCAGGAACTCGAGGCCAAGTTCCGGGGTTCGGGCTGGAACGTGATCAAGGTCGTGTGGGGCTCCAAGTGGGACGAGCTGCTGGCCCGCGACGTCGACGGCGTGCTCGTCAACAAGATGAACTCCACCGTCGACGGGGAGTTCCAGCGCTACTCCGTGGAGAGCGGGGCCTACATCCGGGAGCACTTCTTCGGACCCGACCCCCGGCTCCGCAAGCTGGTCGAGCATCTCAGTGACGACGAACTCCGCACCCTCCCCCGCGGTGGCCATGACTACCGCAAGCTCTACGCCGCCTACAAGGCCGCCGTCGAACACCACGGGTCCCCCACCGTCATCCTGGCCAAGACCATCAAGGGCTGGACCCTGGGGCCCGACGTCGAGGGCCGCAACGCCACCCACCAGATCAAGAAGCTGAACCGCAGGCAGCTCGAGACCATCAGGACCCGCCTGCGCCTGGAGGACGAGATCCCCGAGGACTTCTCCGCCGACAACCCGCCCTACATCACCCTGCCCGAGGGCTCCACCGAGCACAGCTACCTGATGGCCCGTCGTCACCAGCTCGACGGCCCCCTGCCCCAGAGGAACTCCACCTGGCGGCGGAACCCCTTGACCATGCCGTCCAGCGAGCCCTTCGACGAGCTCCTGGCGGGTTCCCCGAAGCTGGCGGTCTCCACCACCATGGCCTTCACCCGGTTGCTGCGGGCCATGATGAGGGAGCCCGATTTCGGTCCCCGGGTGGTGCCGATCATTCCCGATGAGGCCCGGACCTTCGGTATGGACGCGCTCTTTCGCGAGGTGGGGATCTACGCCTCGGGGGGACAGCGCTACGACCCCGTCGACGCCGACCTGATTCTCTCCTACACCGAGAAGCCCGACGGCCAGATCCTCGAGGAGGGGATCACCGAGTCGGGGGCCATGGCCTCATTCACCGCCGCCGCCACCTCCTACGCCACCCGCGGGGTGCCGATGGTGCCCTTCTACATCTTCTACTCGATGTTCGGCTTCCAGAGGGTGGGTGACCTCATATGGGCCCTGGCCGACA
>JALSTE010000616.1 GCA_026983855.1 Acidimicrobiia bacterium | reverse complement strand
TGCAGGCCGTGTGCTGGACCGATTTCGCCCGTGTCACCGCCCCCGCCGATCTGGTCTCGATGGCGGGACACAAGTTCGGGGGACCCAAGGGGGTGGGGGCCCTGCTGGTGGGGGAGGGGATCCACCTCGTCCCCCAGATCCGGGGGGGTGGCCAGGAGCAGGAACGCCGGAGTGGGTCGTCCAACGTGGCCGGGGTGGTCGGGATGGCCCGGGCCCTCGTGGAGGTGGACGCCGAACGGGAGACGGCCCGGGCCCGCGTGGCCCGCTACCGCGACGAGCTCTTGGGTACCCTGACGGCCCTCGAGGGTGTGGAGGACACCGTGTCGGGGGCGCCGCGGGCCGAGGGCTGGGCCCACCTGATCCTGCACGGGCTGGAGACGGAGGCCCTGCTGATCCTCCTGGAGGAGGGCGGGGTGATGGCCTCCACCGCCTCGTCGTGTGCCAGCGGCGCCGTGGACCCATCCCACGTGCTGGCGGCGATGGGGCGGGACCGGGCCGAGGCGTTCGGGGCCCTCAGGCTGACCATCGGACACCAGACCCGTCGTGAGGAGATCGACCGGGCCCTGGAGGTGATCCCCGAGGCGATCACCCGACTGCGCCGGAGGTCAGGTCGATGAGGGTCCCCGGCCGGCGCGGGGGTGGGTTCCCCGGCCCGGTGCTCGGCGACGGTCCATGTTCCCGGTCACCGGAGATCGCCGTCCTCCCCCGCGGGGTTCCCCGGTGAGGGTCCTGGTCGCCATGTCCGGGGGGGTGGACTCCTCTGTCGCCGCTTCCCTCATGGTCGAGCGGGGACACGAGGTGGTCGGGGTGACCCTCAAGCTGTGGGGGGGTGAGAGTGATTCGGGTTGCTGCTCCGTCTCCGACGTCGATGACGCCCGCCGGGTGGCCCAGCAGCTCGACATCCCCTTCTTCGTCTTCAACTTCACCGATGACTTCGACCACCTGGTCGTGGACCCCTACGTCTCGGCCCACGCCGCCGGTCTGACCCCCAATCCCTGCATCGAGTGCAACCGGCACCTGAAGTTCGACCGTCTGCTGGCCCGGGCCCGGGAGCTGGGATTCGACCGCCTGGTGACCGGTCACCACGCGGCTCTGGTGAGACGACGGGGGCGACTCCACCTGGCCCGGGGGGCCGACCGGGCCAAGGATCAGTCCTACGTGCTCCACATGCTGGGATCGGACGAGCTCGGGTACTGCGAGTTTCCCCTGGGTTCCATGACCAAGGCCGAGGTGAGGGAGCGGGCGGCGGCGGCGGGCCTGCGAACGGCCGACAAGCCCGACAGCCAGGACGTCTGCTTCATCACCAGGGGCCAGGGTCGGCGGGACTTCCTCGCCGGCAGGATCGAGATGACCCCGGCCGACGTGTTCGACACCTCCGGTAAGCGGGTCGGCCATGTCGACTCGATCCAGAGCGTCACCATCGGCCAGAGACGCGGCCTGGGACTGGTGGGTCTCCCCGGCCGTCGCTTCGTCACCGGCATAGACCACGCCCGGGCCCGGATAACCGTGGGAACGACGGAGGAACTCCTCAGCCCGGGGGTTCCGCTGAGCGGCCTGGCGTGGACCTCCGAGCCGGTCCGGGGTCCACTGGCGGCCCAGGTCTCCGCCCACGGGCGACCCCGTCGGGTCCGGGCCGTCTCCGGCGACCGGCTCGAGTGGGTCACCCCCCAACCCCGGGTGGCCCCGGGCCAGGCCGTGGTGCTCTACGAAGGTGACGTGGTGGTCGGGGGTGCCGCCGCCGCCCGGTGAGGTGGGGGCCGGGGATGGGACCACCGTTGCCTCCGGGGAGTCTCCCCGAGGCGGTCTCAGGGGATCAGACCCCGCCGGCGGGCGGTGTCGATGACGGCTCCCGGTCGGGTCGGGGTGAAGGCGATC
>JALSTE010000615.1 GCA_026983855.1 Acidimicrobiia bacterium | reverse complement strand
GTTCGCCTACTTCTACACCGCCATAACCTTCGACCCGGTGAAGCAGGCTGACAACATACGCAAGCAGGGTGGCTTCATCCCCGGGATCCGTCCCGGTCCCCAGACCGAGAGGTACCTGGCCCGGGTGCTGAACCGCATCACCCTGCCGGGGGCCCTGTTCATAGCCGCCGTGGCCCTGGTACCCACGATCCTGATCGCGGTGACCGCCCCCAACCTCGGAGCCTCGTCGGGACTCGGCGGAGGACACGGTGGAGGGGCGGCGATCTCCTTCGGAGGGGTGTCGATCCTCATCGCCGCCGGTGTGGCCCTGGAGACCATGAAGCAGGTGGACAGTCAGCTCATGATGCGTAACTACGAGGGCTTCCTCTCGTGACGGGGGAGGGAACGGAACTGGAGAGGACCCCCTCCCATCGACTGGTCGTCCTGGGCCGGCAGGGAGCCGGCAAGGGGACCCAGTGTGAGCGGTTGTCGCACCACTACGGTATTCCCCACATCTCCACCGGTGACATGTTGCGCTCGGCGGTGGCCGCCGGCACCGAGTTGGGGCGACGGGCCGAGGCCATCATGGAGGCGGGGGACCTGGTCCCCGACAGTCTCATGCAGGAGATCGTGGCCGAGCGACTCTCCCAGCCCGACGCCGCCCGGGGATTCCTGCTCGACGGTTTTCCCCGGACCGAGGCCCAGGCCCGGTTCCTCGACGACTATCTGGCTCCCCGCTCCCTCGATCTGGTGATCAACATCGAGGTGCCCGACGAGGTGGTCATCGCCCGCATGCTCGCCCGGGGGCGGGCCGACGACACCGAGGAGGCGATCTGCCGTCGCCTCGAGCTCTATGAGAAGGAAACCGCTCCCCTGATCCACTTCTACCGCGACAAGGGAATCCTGGTGTCCGTCGACGGATACGGTTCCCCCGACGAGGTGGAGCGCAGGCTCATAGAGGTAATCGATACCCATGTGAGTTGATCGGCCCGAAATCAGGGCTTGGATATCGACCTCGTAGCGGCTATCCTGCCCCGTTGGCCCATGTCGCCCGTCGACTCGGCCTTCCCACGATCGACCTCGGGTCGATCCGGCCGGGACCGCACAGGTCGGCCCCCACCGATTCGGTTCCCGCCCCGGCGGATGCCGAGCGCATCGGAATCCACCCACCCACCCACCCACCCACTCGTGACCGAGTCACCCGTCGAGGAGAAGGACCCTGCCAAAACCGAAGGAAGATGTGATCGTGCTCGAGGGAGAGGTGACCGAATCTCTCCCCAACGCCATGTTCAGAGTCAAGTTCGACAACGGGCACTCGGTGCTCGCCCACATCAGCGGCAAGATGAGGATGCACTACATCCGCATCCTCCCCGGTGACCGGGTCCAGGTCGAACTGACTCCCTATGACCTCAGCCGCGGTCGCATCACCTATCGGTACAAGTAGGACCCGTACATCATGAAGGTACGCCCCAGCGTCAAACCCATGTGTGACAAGTGCCGGGTCATCCGGCGCCAAGGTCGCGTCATGGTCATTTGCCCCAACCCGCGGCACAAGCAGCGGCAGGGATAGGAAAGCGATTCAACATGGCACGTATCGCCGGAGTGGACATTCCGCGTGAGAAGAGGGTGGAGATCTCCCTCACCTACATCTACGGGGTGGGTCGCACCACCGCCCGCACCATCTGCGAGATGACGGGTATCGATTGCAACACCCGGGTCCGCGACCTGACCGATGACGAGGTCACCAAGATCCGGCAGTTCATCGACGCCAACCTCAAGGTCGAGGGTGACCTGAGGCGCCAGGTGTCCCAGGACATCAAGCGCAAGATGGAGATCGGGTGCTACCAGGGCCTTCGGCACCGACGAGGGCTTCCCGTCAGAGGCCAGCGCACCCACACC
>JALSTE010000614.1 GCA_026983855.1 Acidimicrobiia bacterium | reverse complement strand
CGGGAGCCGCCGGGTTCAGCCGTCCCGCTGGCTGAAGTTGAGGTCGATGATCAGTTTCCCGTCGGACACGGTGACGGGGTAGTGGGTCAGGCCCACCCCCCGGGGCCCGTACCCCACCCCGTCGCAGGTGCTGACGAACTCACCCCGGTCGGGGTCCCAGTCGACGGGGCAGCCGGAGGGATCCAGGGCGGCCAGGGCGTCGAAACCGGAGTCGTCGGCCGGACCGGAGTGGGTCACCCAGATGTCCCGGGAACCCCCGGTGAGATCGGCGAAGAACAGGGGACCTCCGGCGGCCACGTCGGCGGCCACCGACGAGGCCTCCAGATTCCCGAACACCTCATCGCCGAGTTGGGTGGTGGCCCGGTCCGACGCCGGGCCCGCCGCCACCAGGTACAGGGCTCCCACGGTGACCACCAGGGCCACGATCCCCGCCAGCACCCTCTTGGAGGTATCGCTCATGTCGGGTCGGGATCTCCGGATGATCGTAGGTGTCCGCCGGGGACCTAGTATGGCGGCCCAGGTCGTTGATCCGGCGCGTCCACGCGCGCGGGATCGTCAGGAGAGTCCGAGTGGATCTGTTCGAATATCAGGGAAAGCAGTTCTTCGCTGCCTACGGGATGCCGGTCTCACCGGGTGAGGTGGCCTTCACGGTGGAGGACGCCGTGGCCGCCGCCGAACGGCTGGGTCCACCGGTCATGGTCAAGGCCCAGGTGCACACCGGGGGCCGGGGCAAGGCCGGGGGGGTGAAGTTCGCCGCCACCGTGGACGATGTCCGAACCCACGCCGCCAACATCCTGGGCCTGGACATCCGGGGCCACGTCGTCAAGCGTCTGTGGATCGAGAAGGCCTCCGACATCGCCGAGGAGTACTACGCCAGCTTCACCCTGGACCGTTCGGCCAAGCTCCATCTCGGGATGCTGTCGGCCGAGGGCGGGGTGGAGATCGAGGCCGTGGCCGAGGAGAATCCCGACGCCATCGCCAAGATCTGGGTCGACCCCGTCGTGGGGCTCACCCCCGAGGCGGCCGCCGCCTGGGTGGACGCCGCCAACCTGAACCCCGCCGCCCGTGACGGCGCCATCGACATAGTCCAGAAGCTGTACCAGGCCTACGTCGAGGGTGACGCCGACCTGGTGGAGATCAACCCCCTGATCCTGACCCCCGACGACCGGGTGCACGTCCTCGACGCCAAGGTGACCCTCGACGCCAATGCGGTGTTCCGTCACCCCGACTACGAGGAGTACGACGCCACCCAGTCCCGTGACGAACGGGAACAGGCCGCCCACGCCAAGGGCCTGCAGTACGTGGGTCTGGACGGAACCGTGGGGGTAATCGCCAACGGGGCCGGGCTGGCCATGAGCACCGTCGACGTCGTCAACCAGGTGGGGGGCCAGGCCGCCAACTTCCTCGACATCGGGGGTGGTGCCAACGCCGAGGTCATGGCCGGGGCCCTGGAGGTCATCAACAACGACCCCAAGGTGTCGTCCATCTTCATCAACATCTTCGGGGGGATAACCCGGGGTGAGGTGGTCGCCAACGGGATCATCGAGGCCCTCTCCCAGGTGGACATCGACTCCCCGATCGTGATCCGCCTGGATGGAACCAACGCCGAGCAGGGTCGGGAGATGCTCGCTCCCCACCTCTCGGACCGCCTCATGCTCGAACCGACCATGCTCGACGCCGCCCGTCGCGCCGTGTCCCTCGCCGGCTGACCGGCCCGATCCCCTCAGGAGAACATCATGTCGATCTTCGTCGACGAGAACACCAAGGTCGTCTACCAGGGCCTCACCGGCTCCACCGGTCGCTACTACGGTCTGCTGAACCGTGACTACGGCACCCAGGTGGTGGCGGGGACCAATCCCCGCAAGGCCGGTAGCGACGTGGACGGAATTCCCATCTACGCCACCGTGGCCGAGGCGGTGGAGAAGACCGGGGCCACCGCCAGCTGCATCTTCGTGCCCGCTCCCTTCGTGAGGGATGCGGTGATGGAGGCGGCCGAGGGAGGTATCGACTTCATCGTGGTCATCACCGAGGGCGTGCCGGCCCACGATGAGGCCTGGTTCTACAACAAGCTCAAGCGGGACCATCCCGACGTCCGTCTCCTGGGCCCGAACTGCCCGGGGTTGATCTCACCGGGGAAGGCCAACATCGGTATCACCGCCGGTCACATCGCCAAGCCCGGCGGGCCGGTCGGTATCGTGAGCCGTTCGGGGACCCTCACCTACCAGGCCCTGTACGAGTTGAAGCAGAAGGACATCGGGTGCACCACGTGTGTGGGAATCGGCGGTGACCCGGTGCCCGGTACCTCCTTCATCGACTGCCTGGAGGCCTTCGAGGCCGACCCCGACACCCGGGCGGTGATGATGATCGGCGAGATCGGTGGCTCGGCCGAGGAGGAGGCGGCGGCCTGGATCAAGGCCAACATGACCAAGCCCGTGGTCTCCTACGTGGCGGGGGTGACCGCCCCTCCCGGCAAGAAGATGGGCCACGCCGGGGCCATCGTCTCGGGGGGCAAGGGAACGGCCAAGGCCAAGATGGAGGCCCTGCGTGACGCCGGGGTCCGGGTGGGCCAGAACCCCACCGAGGCCGGGGAACTCATGGCCGAGGTGGTGGCCGCCCTCGGCTGACGACCGTGTGAGCCGGGTCGGTCGGTGTCCCCGCCGGCCCAGGTGGCGGGGATGGAGCTGACGACCGTGTGACCGGGCTGGACCGTGTCCCCGCCGGTGCCCGGTCGTGTCGCGCCCACCGTGACCGCCGCGGGTCCGCCCCTCAGGTCGGGGGTGGGGGCGGCGGTGGTTGCTCGCCCGATGGAGTCGTTCCCGGACCCGGGGGTGGTGGGAGTTGCCCGCCGGTGGGGCCGCCGGTCGGAGGTGGCGGTGGGGGCGACCAGGCGCTGGGTGGGGCGATGGTGGACCGATCGGCACCGCCAATCGAACTGGTGGCGGTGGGGTCCCAACCCGGAACCAGACTCCGGTGCCCGAGGGGCGCCACCTCCGGTTGCACCTGGCCCAGGCGTTCGATCTGCCTCTTCTGGTTCCGCCAGATCGTGTGGATGGCCTTGACGGCGGCGACGGCGGCGGCGAGCAGCAGGACCTGGCCCACCAGGACCAGGGAGTAGGCGCCGAAGGCGTCGGTGGGATTGTCGACGATTCCGACCTCGACGCTCTGCGATTCGACGGGAGCCAGGGAGACCGCCGTGGTGGTTCCGATGAAGTTCAGGACATAGCCGGCGGAGAACAACAACCACCACACCAGGATGATCCGGGACCACTTGGCCCGCCGGATGTTGGTGTCGCCACCGGGCTCGAGGTGGGCCCCCTGGTCGGCGTCGATGAGGCACAGCAGGGGGAGGACGAAGTTGGCCAGGGGTACGAACCAACCACCGATGGCCCAACCGTGGGACAGCCGGGTGTTGGTGCCCCCGAAGGCGTCGATGTTCTGGTGGATCCGGTAGGTGAAGATGATCAGCAGGATCAGGAGAGCCACGGCGACCAGGACCGACAGGGCCAGGAAGGTCGAGCTGTCGGACAGGGCGGAGTCCACGTTGATGACGTCGCCGAAACCACCACCGGACTCGGGGATGCCGTCGATCACCCGGAGCAGGCTCCAGGTCTTGATGGCCCCACCCAGAGAGAGCAGCAGGGCCACCCCGAAGAGAACCATGAGGGCCGTGGCCAGGCCGTCCACGGTTCGGGGCTTGTCCCGGAGCCCGACGGTGGGCAGTGGCGGTGGGGGTGGGGCCCCGACCGGTGCGCCCGCCCCGACGGCCAGTCCGCACTCTGGGCAGTAGGTGGCACCCTGAGGGTGTTGGGCGCCACAGCTTGGGCAGTAGGGCATGGGTCCCCCATCGTCGGCGTGATCATTGCGGCCCCCATCGTGGGGGACCCAGTACTCGTATCTCAATTATGACCGCCACGGCCCGGGGCCGTCCCCGATAGCGGATCCGGCCGACCGGGGACGGGGCCCGGGGGTGTCGGTACTGTCGCCGGATGTCGATTCGGATCAATCTTGGTCGGGGCTCTCGGGTCGGGCGAGACCACCGTCTTGGTACTGTCGCCTGATGTCGATTCGGATCAATCCCTTCGTGACCGGGTTGGTGGACTCACTGAGCGGGGAGCCGGTGCCCACCGGTGATTTCGCCCGTCCGATCGGTCTCTCCCCCGGTGGGGTCCCCGTCGAGGTGGTGTACGACCTGGATGCCGTGGATGCCGTTCTGGGTGGGGCGTTTCCCGAACACCGGGGCATGATGCGGTACCAGGCCCTGCTGCCGGTCACCGGACTCCCGCCGGCCTACGTGGGTGACGTCGGTGGCACCCCCGTCATACCCGCCCCCGCCCTGTCGGCCGAACTGGGGGTGGACCTGGCGATGAAGGTGGAGGCGGGCAACCCCACCGGGAGCTTCAAGGACCGGGGACTCGCGGTGGGCCTCGCCCTGGGGGTGGCGTCGGGTGCCACGAGGTTCTGCCTGCCGACCCAGGGGAACGCCGGAGTGGCGGCGGCGCTGTTCTCATCCCGTCTGGGTCTGGACCCGGCCGTGGTCTACATGCCCCGGGGATATGAGGGTGGCGTGTACCACCGGGCCTGTGCCCTCTACGGCGGGGAGGTGAGATTCTCGGGGCCGAACATCGCCGCCGCCGGGGCGGCCATGAGGGCGGAACTGGCCGGTCCCCTGGCCGAGGGTCGCTACGTGGACGTGTCCACGTTCTTCGAGCCCGGTCGGCTCGAGGGCAAGAAGACCATGGGCCTGGAACTCTGGGAGGAGTACGGAGAGGCCCTGCCCCGGTGGGTGCTGTATCCCACGGGGGGAGGTACGGGGCTGGTCGGAATCTGGAAGGCCTTCGCCGAACTTCGGGCCCTGGGCTGGATGAGCCCGGAGGCCTCCCGGCCCCGGATGGTGGCGGTGCAGTCGGAGAACTGCGCCCCGGTGGTCAGATCCTTCGAGGCCGGACTCGACCACGTCGAGCCGGTCGTATCGGAGGGCACGGTGGCCGACGGCCTGGATGTACCGGGGGCGATCATGGGTCACGCCATGCTGGGGGTACTGCGGGAGTCGGGCGGAACGGCCGTCGCCGTGGCCGAGGAGGAGATCTCGACCGCCTTCGGGGACCTGGGTCGGACCGGTACTCCGGGCGGGTACGAGACCGCGGCCCTCCTGGCCGCGCTGAGGCGCCTGCGTTCGGGGGGTGTGGTCGCCTCCGGTGACTCGGTTCTGCTCATTGCCACGTCGGGGCCGGCGGTGGGACTCGGTCACGCCGTGGCAACCGGTGGTTGGGTGCCGGGTTTGTGAGTCGATGCGGTGGTTGGCTCTTGGGGCCCGTTCGGGGCCGTGGCCGCGGGTGGTTGGGTGGCGGGCGGATGAGTCGATGCGGGGGTTGGCCCGCCGGGGTCCCTCGGTGGTTTCGCCCCCATTGGTGACGGCCCGCTAGGTTCGTGCCGTGCGTCTGGCCGTGCTGGTTTCGGGAACCGGATCGATTCTGGACTCCATGCTGGATCACGGAATCGAGGTGTCGCTGGTCCTGGCCGATCGGCCGTGCCGGGCTCTCGATCGGGTCCGGGGTCGGGTGGGGGCCGCGGAACTGCTGGAGAGGATGGAGTGGGGTCCGGGTTTCGACCGGGATGCCTACACCTCCCGACTGGTGGATCGGCTGACTGATCACCGCATCGATCTGGTGGCCATGGCCGGTTTCGGCACCGTGCTGGGCCCGGCCCTGTTCGAGAGCTTTCCCGGTCGGGTGCTCAACACCCATCCGGCCCTTCTGCCCTCCTTCCCGGGGTGGCACGCCGTGAGCCGGGCCCTGGCGGCGGGGGTGAAGGTCACCGGGTGCACGGTCCACGTGGCCACCGCCGAGGTGGACTCGGGCCCGATCCTGGCCCAGGCCCCGGTGGCGGTGGAGCCCGGGGACACCGAGGAGTCACTGCACGAGAGGATCAAGACGGTGGAACGCGAGCTGTATCCGGCCACCCTCGTTGAGTTCATCCACAACCTGAACACCCGCTCGGGCGGGCCGTCTTCCGAGCCGTCGTCGGGCCGCCCTCGCCGAGATCATCCGGAACCCGAACCCCCCAGAGGAGACCCATGAGAGCGCTGCTGTCGGTGTACGACAAGACCGGGGTGGTCGACCTGGCCCGGGGTCTGGTGGACCGTGGTTGGGAGGTGATCTCCTCGGGGGGCACGGCCCGGGCCCTCACCGAGGCCGGGATCCCGGTGGTGGCGGTGGAGGAGGTGACCGGTTCCCCCGAGATGCTCGACGGTAGGGTCAAGACCCTCCACCCGGCGATCCACGGCGGGATTCTCGCCGACCGGTCCAGGGCCGGACACATGGAGAGGCTGGCCGAACTCGGGATAGGGACCATCGACATGGTGGTCTGCAACCTCTATCCGTTCGGGTCCGATCCCTCGGTGGAGATGATCGACATCGGGGGCCCCACCATGGTTCGGGCCGCGGCCAAGAACCACGAGTCGGTGGCGGTGGTGGTGGACCCCTCCCGTTACGGGGAGATCCTGGACCTCCTCGATGAGACCGGTGGGATTCCCGGTCCGGTCCGACGGCGTCTGGCCCGGGCCGCCTTCGCCCACACCGCCGCCTACGACTCCGCCATCGTCACCTGGTTCGATGAACTGGGTGAGGAGGGGGAGCTGCCTCCCTCCCTGCACCCGGCCCTGGAGAAGGCCGAGGACCTGCGCTACGGGGAGAATCCTCACCAGATCGGCGCCCGCTACCGCGACGTCCACTCCCGGTCGTGGTGGGACCACAGCGTTCAGCACGGGGGCAAGAAGATGTCCTACCTGAACGTCTTCGACACCGAGGCGGCGTGGCAACTGGTCAACTCCATGGGTCCGGACCCCACCGTGGCCGTCATCAAGCACGCCAATCCCTGCGGGGTGGCGTCCGATACCGACATCACCGAGGCCTACCGCGCCGCCCACGCCTGTGACCCCGTGTCGGCCTTCGGGGGGATCGTGGCGGTCAACCGGGTGGTCCCACTGTCCCTGGCCGAGTCCCTGGCCCCGGTCTTCACCGAGGTGATAGTCGCCCCCGGATACGAGGACGACGCCCTGGCGGCCCTCACGTCCCGGCGGAACCTGAGGGTGCTGGAGGGCCCCCCGCCGTTCGGGAACCGGTTGCACCTGAGGAGCATCGACGGTGGGATGCTGGTTCAGACCACCGACCGGGTGACGACGGACCGGTCCCGGTGGGAGGTGGCGACCGCCCGCCAACCCACCCCCGGGGAGTGGGTCGACCTGGAGTTCGCCTGGCGGGTTTGCGGGGCGGTCTCGTCCAACGCCATCGTCCTGGTGAAGGACCGTCGGGCGGTCGGGATCGGGGCCGGTCAGCAGAGCCGGGTCGACTCCAGCGCCATCGCCACCCGCAAGGCGGCCGGTAGGGCCGTGGGTGGGGCCGCGGCCAGTGACGCGTTCTTCCCGTTCCGCGACGGACTCGACGCGGTGGCCGAGTCGGGGGTGACGGCGGTGATCCAACCCGGTGGCTCCATCCGTGACCCCGAGGTGGTGGCCGCCGCCGATGAGCGGGGCATGGCCATGGTGTTCACCGGGGAGCGGCACTTCCGGCACTGATACCCGGTGACCACCCCGGTTCCCGCGAGAGCCCCCTCTCTCCCGGTGGGGGGCGGGCGTGCCGTTCGTCCGTGGCCGTCGCCCGTCTGACTCCTCCGGAGGCCCCGGATCGGCCGGCCCTCCCCGGTGTTGACGGCGGAGGGTCGCGGGAGGGTCCATGATGTAGCCGTACCGGTCAACGACGACTGTGGAGGAGCCACCCGTGACTGCGACGATCCTGGACGGAAAGGCCCTGGCGGCGGAGATCAAGGCCGAGCTGGTGGCGAGGGTGGAGACCCTGGTCCAAGAGGGGGTCCGTCCCGGACTGGGAACGATCCTGGTCGGCGACGACCCGGCCTCGGCCACCTACGTGGCGGGCAAGATCCGTGACTGTGAGGAGGTGGGGATTCGCTCCTATCACCATCATCTGGACGCCACGGTGAGCCAGTCCGAACTGCTGGCGGCCATCGGGGAACTCAACGCCGATCCCGAGGTCCACGGCTACATAGTCCAGCTCCCCCTGCCCGCCCATCTCGATGAGCAGGAGGCCCTGCTGGCGGTGGATCCGGACAAGGACGCCGATGGTCTGCACCCGGTCAATCTGGGGAAGCTGGTGATGAACAATCCCGGGATCCTGCCCTGCACCCCCCGGGGGATCCAGCGGATGCTGGTGCACCACGGGGTCGAGATTCCCGGCAGTCACGTGGTGATCATCGGCCGGGGTCTCACCATCGGCCGTCCC
>JALSTE010000613.1 GCA_026983855.1 Acidimicrobiia bacterium | reverse complement strand
CGTCGGCCAGGGTCTCCCCGATGGTGACGTCGGGCAGGCCGGCCACGGCGATGATCTCCCCGGGACCGGCCGATTCCGCCGGTACCCGATCGAGGTTCTCGGTGATGAACAACTCGGTGATCTTGACGTTGCGGACCGACCCGTCGGCCCGGCACCAGGCCACGGTCTGGTTCTTCGAGATCGTCCCGTGCATCACCCGACACAGGGCCAGACGACCCACGTAGGGGGAGGCGTCGAGGTTGGTGACCCAGGCCTGCAGGGGATGGGAGGGGTCGTAGCGGGGGGCCGGGACGTGTTCGATGAAGGTGCGGATGAGGGGCTCGAGATCGGTACCGGGTACATCGGGATCGAGGGTGGCGGTGCCCTCCCGGGCGTTGCAGTACACGATCGGGAAGGAGATCTGGGACTCGTCCGCGTCCAGATCCAGGAACAGGTCCTCGACCTCGGTCACCACCTCGGCGATACGGGCGTCGGGACGGTCGATCTTGTTCACCACCAGTACCACGGGCAGGTTCGCCCTCAGGGCCTTGCGGAGCACGAAGCGGGTCTGGGGCAGGGGACCCTCGCTGGCGTCCACCAGGAGCAGCACCCCGTCGACCATGGTGAGGGCCCTCTCCACCTCACCGCCGAAGTCGGCGTGACCGGGGGTGTCCACCACGTTGATCTTGAGGTCACCCCAGCGCACGGCGGTGTTCTTGGCCAGGATCGTGATGCCCTTCTCCTTCTCGAGGTCCATGGAGTCCATGACCCTCTCGGCCACGTCCTGGTTGGACCGGAACGCGCCCGACTGCCACAACATCGCATCGACCAGGGTGGTCTTGCCGTGGTCCACGTGGGCCACGATGGCGATGTTGCGTATGCGGTCGTGGGAGACGAGCGAACTCTCGCCGGTTTCGGTGACGGTCATCTGGGATTTCCTTGGCCGGAGGTCCGGCCGGACAGGCGGGAGCGCTCGTTGGGTTCGGGGAACACCCGACCGGGCCGGTGGCTACCGGGCCCGGGCCGGGAATTCGGGTGGGGGGAGTGGGGGTCAGGACGCCGGGGCGGAGGTCGATCGACGCACGGGACGGGCCCGGTGGGGGTCGACCGGGCATCGGCGGGGGTCCCCCCACGATAGCGACCCGCGTCCCGCGTCCCGCCTCCCCCCGGTGGAGGGGGCCGGTGGCTGTGCGCTGGTCGTAGCGGGCCACGATGCCCCACCTCCACCCGACGAGGGGGACCGGGATGACAGCATGGGAGGACCACCGGGCCCGGGCACCCCACCTCCCGGGGTGCGGACCGGGCACCACCACCCGTGGCGCGCCGCACCCGATTCCGCGAAGGACCCGTGAACCGCAACGATCCACCCCTCATCACCCCGATTGAGTTGTCACCCCGGGACCGCCGGGTGCAACGGGCCGCCTTCGCCCTGCTGCTGGAGACCGGCCGGGCCCAGACCCCCGCGGCGTCCACGACGCTGGACCTGGTGCGCCCTGGACGCCGTGGGAATCCTGGGTGCCCTGGGCGGCGACGGGGTCATCACCTCCCGGGTTCCCGGCGGGACCGGGTTGGACGCGGGTGAACCCATGGTCGTGACCGTGCGCTTCGAGAGGGGCGAGCCCCGTCCCACCCCCGCCGTGGTTTTCCTGGCCGAGGGCTACGGGGAGTCACCGATCGTCGACAACTGGTGTCCCACGGTGAACCTCTTCCCCACCGCCGCCGACGCCCGGACCTGGGCCCGCGGGCACGGGGTCGGGGGACATCCGGTACCGGTGGCCGAGCTGGTCGCCGACGCCACCGCCATGTGGGCCCCGGTGGTGCCGTGACCGCACCGGGCGGGCCACCGGTCGCCTTCGACTGCCTCCTGCTGGACCTCGACGGCGTGATCCGTCACTTCGACCCCC
>JALSTE010000612.1 GCA_026983855.1 Acidimicrobiia bacterium | reverse complement strand
CCGCCTCCGGGCCAGCACTATGGGCCGGGCGGGCGAGGTGAGCAGGTCCGCCTCGGTTCCATCGAGGCGCACCAGGCGTCGGGCGGTCTCCAGATCGCGGACCATCACCGCCAGGGGCTTGTCCGGGCGGTGCTTACGGGAACGCAGTTCGGCCACCACCGGTCCCGATCCGGCGTCACAGACCAGGTGGTAGCCCCCGAGCCCCTTCACGGCCAGGATGCTTCCGGCGGTCAGGGCCCGCCGGGCGGCGGCCAGGGCCCTCTCCGATCCGGTGGACCTGTTCCGCGTTCCGCCGACCGAACCCGTCACCTCGGACCCACCGGCCCGGTGGGCTGAATCGCGTTCGTCGAACGGCTGATTTCGGTCGGTCGGTCGGGTTCCGGCGACGGACTCGAAGGTGAGGGTGGGCCCGCAGTCGTGGCAGCAGATGGGCTGGGCGTGATGACGGCGGTCGCCGATGTCCTCGTACTCGGCCCTACAGGCCGCGCACATCGGGAAACCGGCCATGGTCGTGTTGGGCCGGTCGTAGGGAAGGGCCTCGATGATCGTGAACCGGGGTCCGCAGTTGGTGCAGGTGATGAAGGGGTGCCGGTAGCGCCGGTCGGAGGGGTCGTTCATCTCCGCCAGACAGTCCCCGCACACCGCGGTGTCGGGGGACACCAGCGTGGTCCGACCGGCCCGGGTCTCACTGGCCCGGATGGTGAACCCCGTCTCGCCGATCGGGCTGACCGACACACCCTTGACGGTCTCGATGCGGGCCAGGGGCGGGGCATCGGACTCCAGGCGGGCCACGAACTCGGCCACCGCGGCCGCCGGGCCCTCCACCTCCACGAACACCCGGGAAGAATCGTTTCCGACATGGCCCGCCAACCCCAGTTCCCGGGCCAGGCGGTACACGAAGGGGCGGAAACCCACACCCTGGACCACCCCACGCACGTCCAGCGCCAGGCGTTCCCTCCCCCTTACCATCGCCATTTCCAGTCCATTACCCCGATTCTGCCTCGGCCGATCCCCGATCAATCATGGCCCTTGGTCCCAATGCTGACCCCCCGACCCCCCTCGCCCCCGGATCTATACCCGTCCAGTGGTTGTCACACGACCACCCGACGGGCACAGATCGAGGAGCGGGGTTGGGGAGAGGGGGATGGGAGCTGAGGTCAGGCCGTCAGGGACGCAGGGCGGCGATGTTGGCGGCGTAGTCGGGGGTCCCGAACACGGCCGAGCCGGCCACGGCGACGTCGATCCCGGCCCCGACGGCGGCACCGATGGTGTCGGGGTTGAGTCCCCCGTCCATCTCGATGCTGATGGGGCGATCCCCGATCATCTCCCGGAGACGGACCACCTTGTCCAGCACGGCGGGGATGAACCTCTGTCCCCCGAATCCGGGGTTGACCGACATCACCAGCACCAGGTCCAGGCGGTCCAGCACGTAGCCCAGCACCTCGGGCGGGGTGGCGGGGTTGAGGGCGACCCCGACCCGTACCCCGGCGTCACGCACGCACTGCAGGGTGCGGTCCAGATGCCGGGTGGCCTCGGCGTGCACGGTGATGATGTCGGCCCCGGCCTCGGCGAAGGCCGCCACGTAGGGATCCACCGGCTCGATCATGAGGTGCACGTCCAGGGTGAGTTCGGTGTGGGGTCGCAGGGCGGCCACCACCACTGGGCCCAGGGTGAGGTTGGGCACGAAATGCCCGTCCATGACGTCGACGTGGATCCAGTCGGCCCCGGCCTCGGTGACCGCCGCCACCTCCTGGCCCAGGCGGGCGAAATCGGCCGACAGGATGGAGGGGGCGACCAGCAGCTCAGCCATCGGACCACCCTACCCGGGAGGCGGCCAGGCGCCGTCGGGCCTCCTCGGGGGTCTCGACCTCCTCCCCCCGACGAACCGCC
>JALSTE010000611.1 GCA_026983855.1 Acidimicrobiia bacterium | reverse complement strand
AGTGGTGGTGGGAGCGACCGTGGTCGTCGTCGCCGGAGTGGTCGTGGTGGGAGCCACCGTGGTGGTCGTGGTCGACGTCACGACCGGGATGGTGGTGGTCGTCTCCGGAGTGGTCGTGGTCGTGACCTCCGTCCCGACCGCGGAGGGCGGAATGTCGACCACGGGGGCCGGTCGACCCGCATCCATGGCACTCAGGGCGGCATCGATGGCGTAGGCGGCGACGTCGGGGGCGGCCCGTCCCATGGACATGGCCGCGGCCCGCTCGGTCGGCCCCACGGGGAGGGCGACGGGCGCGGTCGCACTGTAGGCCGCGACCGCGTAGGTCTGGCCCGCGGGAGCGGTGGTCAGGTTGTACAGAAGTAGGAGTGGGAGCATCACGGTCGTGATCACCGAGGCGAATCGGACCGGTCTGCTCCGCCCCCGTCGTCTGTGAATCAGGGTTTGCTCCGCCCTTGTCCGGAACCGCGGCAGCGGTCCCGATCGGTCACAGTCTCAGGAACGGCAGCAGCCTAGGTACCCCCGACGGGGCCCGCAACCGCAACCCACGACGTCAGCGGACCAAGCGGTAGAAACGTCCGGCGTTGACCACGGACCGTGTCGCCACGTCCAGCAGGGACTCCCCACGGGCCTCAGCCAGTGCCGCTCCCACGAACGGCAGGAAGGCCGGCTCATTCGCTCGCCCCCGCCGCGGGACCGGGGCCAGGTAGGGCGAGTCGGTCTCCACCATCATCCGATCGGCCGGACAGAGGACCGCGGCCTCCCGGACATCGGTCGCCGACTTGAAGCTGACGATGCCGCTGAAGGACACGTGGGCACCCACATCGAGGGCCCGACGGACCTCGGCGGGGCCACCGGTGAAACAGTGGAACACGGTCGATTCGGGAACACCCTCCGACGCGAGTATGTCGAAGGTGTCGTCCCAGGCCTCCCGGGAGTGAATCACGAGGGGTGCCGCCCGCTCCACGGCGATCGCCACCTGGGAGGCGAACACCCTCCGCTGAACCTCGCGGGGGGAGTGGTCGTAGTGGTAGTCCAATCCGCACTCCCCGACCGCCACCACCTCGTCGTGCTCCAGGAGTTCCACCACCCAGTCCAGCGAGCCGCTCTCCGCCGCCGTCGAGGCGTCGTGGGGGTGCAGTCCCGCGGTGGCCCACATCCGGGGAACGTCACCGGTGCCGACCCTGGTGGGTAGCCCGACGGCCCGGCCGAGGGCGGCCCGGCTGGAGGCCTCATCCGTTCCCACGTCGATCAGGCCGACCACCCCCGCCGCCGCCGCGTCACGGAGGACCCGCACCGCCTCGCTGTTGTCATCGGGAAGATGGCAGTGGTTGTCGAACCACTCCACCCCACCCCCGGGTGGAGCCGACTCCGGAGTCACCCTCCCCGCCCGCCTATTCGGGGGAACAGGGGCTTTCCCTTCCGCACCTCGAGCCCTCCGGGATATCCACCCCACGACACGGCCCCGAGACCGACCTCGGAGGGATCGTCACCCAGGCCTATGCGACGCCAGATCTCCGCCGCCGAGGCCGGGATCGCCGGAGCCGCCAGCAGACCGACGATGCGCAGGATCTCCAGGGCGTCACCCAGGACCCGATCCACCTCGGGGCCCGGCTCCATCTTCCATGGCTCGACCCTCTCCAGCATGGCGTTGGCGGCGCCGATGAGGCTCCACGTGGCCTCCAGGGCCATCGCCGGTTGGACCTCGGCCCAACCCTGCGCCACCCGCTCGAAGACCTCGGCCGACAGAGGGGCGAGTTCGCTCCCGGGATCGGGGGCGGGCCCCATTCCGCCGCACTTCTTGGCCACCACCGTGGACACCCGACTCAAGAGGTTTCCGAGGTTGTTGGCCAGATCGGCGTTGTAACGAGCGACCATGCCCTCGTGGGAGAAGT
>JALSTE010000610.1 GCA_026983855.1 Acidimicrobiia bacterium | reverse complement strand
GCCGTCTATCGCCGGTAGGCGGGGGTCGGCGAAGGCGGCCGCCACCCCATTGGCGGCGGCGTCCACGTAGAGGGGACGGTGGGCCGCCAGGGTGCCGATGCACCCCAGCAGGGAGGGACCACGGTGCAGGCTCACGAAACAGGCCCCGTGGCGGGCCAGACGCGGTCGGGCGGAGGCCGTGTTCCCCTCGGGCGTGGCCTTCAGGGGAGCCCCACCGTTGAGGGCCCGGGCGATGGCGGCGAGGGCACATCCGATGAGCTCCCGTCCGTCGTCATCGTCCAGATCGTCGAGTACCGGGTCCCCGTCCGCGGTCCCCGGGTTACCGACGGGGTGGCTCACGTGACCGGCTCGTAGGCGAACGAGGCGTATCCGACGACGCGTTCGGGGTCGGCCCCGGCGTCGGCGGAGTTCGCGGTGGAGACCAGTTCGGGTCGTAGGCCGTGTCTCCGGGAGGCGACCATGAGACCCCTGAGGGGTCGGGCCCCGCAGGCGTCCCGGGTACCGATCTCGCCCTCACGGGACGCCAGCACGCTCAGGGCGGTCCGACGGTCGTGTTCCCGGGCCCGGGCGTCGGCCTCGAAATGACTCATGTCGGTGCTCACCACGATCAGGGTCTCGTCGCCACCCCAGCAGGAGTCGAGCACGTCAGCCACCCACCCCGGTTCGGCGTCGCCCACCACGACCGGGACCAGGGACCACCCCGACGGCAGCACCGACTGCAGGAACGGAACCTCCACCTCCAGGGAGTGCTCCATGGTGTGGGGGCGGTCATCCACGGCGACGTGGGGGAGGGCGGACAGACGGTTCCGGCAGTTGGAGTCCAGGGGGACACGGCCCAGGGGGGTCTCCCACACGTCGGCGGAGCTCACGGCCATGCCGGAGAGGGGAACGGTGTGGGCCGGACCCAGCAGGATCACCCGTTCGATCGGGGGACCCGGGCGGAGGAGCAGGGAGAACGCCGATGCCGCCACCCGACCGGAGTAGACGTAGCCGGCGTGGGGGACGACTACGGCCTTGGGCCTGCGGGCCCCGATCTCGGGGGGTGGTGGTCGGGTCTCACCGAGCTGTTCGGCGATCAGGGACCTGAGGGCCCGGGCGTCGGCGGGGTAGAACCTTCCGGCCACCGCCGGGGGTCGGATCCTCACGGCGATCCCGCCGGGAGATGGAGGTTCACCGGAAGTCGTCGCCGCCCCCAGTGTCCGACGGGACCGTCGAAACGTCCGGCTATCGCCGTGCCGCAATTGGTGCAGTGGCCGTCGTCGGTGAGGTTGTAGGCGGAGATCTCGTACCAGTCGCGGGCGATCACCACCTCGCCGCAGCCGGGGCAGAGGGTCCGTTCGGCTTCGGGGTCGTGCACGTTTCCCACGTAGGCGAATCTCACGCCGTTCCCCATGGCGATGCGGCGGGCCCGCCGGAGGGTCTCGGGAGGCGTGGGCGGGACGTCGGTCATCCGGTAGTCGGGGTGGAAGGCGCTGAAGTGCATCGGAACCTCGGGCCCCAACTCGTCGACCACCCAGCGGGTCATGGCGTCGATCTCCTCGTCACTGTCGTTGTGGCCCGGGATCAGGAGGGTGGTGAGTTCCAACCAGGTGTCGGTCTCGTGGCGGACGTAGCGGAGGGTGTCGAGCACCGATGCCAGGGAGGAACCGGTGACGTGGCGGTAGAAGTCCTCGCTGAACGCCTTGAGGTCGATGTTGGCGGCATCGACGTGGGCGAACAGTTCGGCCCGGGGATCGGGGCAGATGTAGCCGGCGGTGACGGCCACCGTGCGGACCCCCACCTCGTGGCAGGCGATGGCGGTGTCCCGGGCGTACTCGAGGAAGATGGTGGGGTCGTTGTAGGTGAAGGCGACGCTTCGACAGCCGAGGTTCCGCGCCGCCCCGGCTATGGCCTCCG
>JALSTE010000609.1 GCA_026983855.1 Acidimicrobiia bacterium | reverse complement strand
ATCCCGTGCTCACCGCCAGTCGGGCCACCCCGGTGCGCCCCTTGTGGAGGTAGCCGTCGCGGGAGCGGGTGCCCTCGGGGAAGATCCCGAAGATCTCCCCCCGGCGCAGCACCCCGGCCGCGGCCTCCAGGGCACTCTGGCTGGCCTTGCCCCCCGAGCGGTCGATGGGGATCATTCCCGCGGCGGGAAAGAGGTACTTGGTCTTCCAGGAGTCCATGTACTCCGCCTTACCCACGAAGGTGATGGGCCGGGGAAGGATCCCCATCATCAGGGCCGAGTCCCAGAACGAGATGTGGTTGGCGGCCACTATCACCCCACCGCTGGGGGGCACCTTCTCCAGCCCGTGGGTCTCGACGGGAAAGAGGTAGCGGGCGGTGGGGCGCAGCAACCCGCGCACGATGCGGCGCATGGACCCCACCCGGGGATTGTGCCCACCTCGGGGTTCACTCATGGAGCCATCCGGACCGTGCACACCCCGGGCCCGGGACAACTGTTCACCGTGACCTCTGCCATGCCCAGACCATAGGGGCTCGTGGGCACCCCGTGCCGGACCGATCGGGGTTCGACCCCCGGGACCATCCTGCGAACTTTCCTTTGCACAGGGTTGTGGCGTGAGGACGTGCTTACTATACTTAGCATCATCGTAGGCCCGGGAAGGGCCCAAAGACCTGGACCCGGTCCCGCAGTCAACGCCCGGCGCTGACATGGCCGGACCCGGGGCCAACCCAAGGGAGGCAGTGATGGACGTGATGGAACAGATCAGGGAAGTGGAGACCAAGGTGCTCGACGGTGTCGGCACCACCCAGGAGAAGATCGTCGAACTCAACAGTCAGATGGCCGATCGGGTCGCCGGGGTGACCCCCAGGGTGACCGAGGTGACCGACCGGGTGCGGGAACGCACGGCGAGCCTCACCGACCGAATCAGGGACCGCCTCGGCGATCGGCTGCCCTCGGCCCCCAAGGTCGAGTTCCCCGCCCCCAAGGCCCTCGTTGACAACTATTTCGGCACCGTGTCCCGACTGACCGAGCTGAACCACCGGTTCGCCGATCAGCTCCTGACCACCTGGGAGGGCGTGAGGGCCCGCTCCGAGGGGACCGAGAGCTCCGGATCCAAGGCCACCGCCACCCAGGCGACCAAGACCCCTTCCGCCAAGGGCGGAAAGGCCACGGCCACCAAGACCGGGTCCGCCAAGGCTGGGAAGTCGTCCCGGGCCACCGGCACCAAGGCCGACCAGGCCTGAAACCCAACCGGGGGAATACCCTCCCGGGTGTGACTCTGCGAGACTGAAGGGAGGAGGCCGAGGGGCCCCTCCCTTCTGCCTTCCCGTTTGCTTGACCGGTGCCCCGGGGGGCCGTCAGGTGGGGAGAGGGAGTTGATCGACTTGAGCGAACCCACCACCGAGGAAGAGATCGACGACCCCGTGGCGCCCGAACCGGGAATGATCGGGGGACGGCTCGGGAGCTTCATCCGAAGTCAGCGCAAGCTCAAGGCCCTCTCCCAGCGGGAGCTGGCCCGCCTCACCCACATATCCGATCCCTACGTGAGCCAGTTGGAACGGGGCCTTCATCAACCCTCGGCCCGGGTGCTCAAGGCCCTGGCCCAGGCCCTCGAGGTTCAGGTCGAGACCATGCTCAGCTATGCCGGACTGCTCGAGGAACGCGATTCCGGCCCGGGGAGCGACCAGACCGTACCCACGGAGCTCGCCATCAGGACCGATTCCTCCCTGACCCAGGATCAGAAGGAGGCCCTGCTGACCGTCTACCGGAGCTATGTGAGGGCCAACTCCACGGTGGAGGAAGACCAGGCGATGGCCGCCTCCGCCGACGATGACGGCCAGACGGGGGTTCGCTCCCCCGGGGAGGATCAGTGAGCCCCCGGGCCGCCGCCTTCTTCGACCTCGACCGTACGCTCCTGCGCGGTTCCTCCGGTGAGGTGTTTCAACGCCATCTGCGGGTCCACGGTGTGGGTCCCGACATCGACCTCCCCCTGATGGGCCTGCTGAACCGGGCCTTCGGCCTGGTGGGGGAGACCCGTACCTCGATGGCCCTGGCCCGCCTCTCGGCCCGGGCCGCCAAGGGCTGGCCGGTCGAGTCGGTGGAAGATGCCGCCCGCGACGCCGTTCCCGAGCTGCTCGAACTTCTCCAACCCCATGCTCCCTCCCTCCTCGAGGAGCACCGGTCCCGGGGTCGATACCTGGTCATGGCCACGTCCAGCCCCACCCAGTTGGTGACGCCCCTGGCCGAGGCCCTGGGCTTCGATGACGTCATCGCCACCACCTGGGCCCACGCGGAGGGACGGTTCACCGGCGGGATCGAGGGACGATTCGTGTGGGCCCGGGGCAAGTGGCTCTCCGTGAGGGACTGGTCCCGGAGCCACGAGACGGCGATGGGGCGTTCCTACGCCTACTCCGACAGCTACTACGACGTTCCGATGCTCTCCGGTGTGGGCCATCCCGTGGCGGTCAATCCCGATCCCCGTCTGGCGGCGGTGGCCATGCTGAAGGGCTGGCCCATTCGTCACCTCGACGCCCCCCCGGGTGTGGTCAAGCTGGCGGGACTGGAGGTGCAGGAACTGCTGCGGCCCCTCATCCGGCCCGAACTCATACCGAACGCCCGATTCGAGGTCACCGGGCTGGAGAACATCCCATCGGAGGGACCCGCCATCGTGTGCGGAAACCACCGCAGCTACTTCGATCCCACCGCCCTGGCCCTGCTGTTCGCCCGGGCCGGTCGCTCGGCCCGTTTCCTCGGCAAGAAGGAGGTCTTCGACGCCCCGGTGATCGGCGCGATGGCCTCGGCCATGGGCGGTATCCGGGTCGACCGCGGTACCGGATCGGTGGAACCCCTCAATCGGGCCGTGGAGGCCCTCCGGGGTGGCGAGCTGGTGGCGATCATGCCCCAGGGCACCATTCCCCGGGGTCCGGCCTTCTTCGAGCCGGAGTTGAAGGGCAGATGGGGCGCGGCCCGTCTCGCCGCGGCGTCGGGGGCCCCGGTCATCCCCGTGGGCCTCTGGGGAACCGAGCAGGTGTGGCCCCGTAGCAGTCGCCTGCCCCGCCTCAACCCGATCTCACCACCCCTGGTCACCATCAACGTCGGAACGCCGGTCGAGCTCACCGGCGCCGATCTCGACACCGACACCAAGGCGATCATGTCGGCCATCATGGAGCTCCTGCCGCCGGAGTCCCGCTACCGGCGCGAGCCCTCGCCCGAGGAACTCGCCCTCACCTATCCCCCCGGGTACCGGGGCGACCCCGGGTCGGAGTCCGAACGTCGACCCGGCAGCGACTGACGCCATGACGAGGGGACGCCGACCATGAGACAGCTCAGTGGGATCGACGCCGTGTTCCTCTACGGCGAGACGCCGGTCAGCGCCGGTCACGTGTCCAGCCTCTCGATCTACTCCCGTCCCCGGGGCGATGACGGGACCTACGACCCGTACCAGGCGATGGTCGAGCAGATCCGGTCCCGTCTGCCCCTGTTGGAGCCCTTCCGGCGTCGGCTGGTGACCGTTCCCCTGGACCTCGACCATCCCTATTGGATCCGTGATCCCGATTTCGACCTCGAGTTCCACGTTCGGTCAGCCCCGGTGCCCTCTCCGGGGGACGAGGAGGCCCTGTCCCGGCAGGTGGCCCGCCTGGTGGCCCGGCCCCTCAACCGCAGTCGTCCGTTGTGGGAGACCTACGTCATGGACGGGCTGCCCGAGGGCCGGTTCGCGGTCCTGACCAAGGTCCACCACGCCGCGGTGGACGGAGCGGCGGGAGCGGAGCTGATGAGCATCCTGCTCGACCACCAGCCCGATGGTCACGCCCCCATTCCCGACACGGACTGGAGGCCCGAGCCGGTTCCGGGGGCCCTGGAGATGCTGGGGCGCACCGCCTGGAACCTCACCCGCCGCCCCGGGAAACTGCTCCGATTCCAACTGGCCGCGGTGCGGGAGCTGGGGCGGGTGACCCGCAACGAGGGGATCCAGAAGATGGCCTCGCTGGCCCGGGACCTCATTCCCCGCAACCGACCCACCTCGGCCACGGAGAAGATGCCGGTGCTCCCGACCCGACCGGCCCCCGCCACCCGCTTCAACCGCAGTATCGGGCCCCACCGAATATTCGCCTTCCGCTCCGGGTACCTCTCCGACGTCAAGGCCTTCAAGAACCTGGTCGGGTGCACGGTCAACGACGTGGTGATGGCCATGGTCGCCGGGGGACTCCGCCGGTACCTGGAGGCTCACGGGGAACTCCCGGAGGAACCCCTCGTGACCATGATCCCCGTCTCCATCCGAACCGGCCACGAGGACGACATCTGGACCAACCGGGTGTCGGCGATTTTCGTGCCCATTCCGACCGACGTGGCCGATCCCCTCGAAAGGCTCCGGGCGGTCAACACGGCGATGGTCGACGCCAAGGAACTCCACGACGCCCTCCCCGCCGATCTCCTGACCGACATCACCCGGTTCTCCCCCCCGGCGGTGGCGGCGGCCGCGGCCCGACTGGCGGCCCGGGTACACGCCGCCGACCACGTGAGAGCTCCGGTGAACCTGGTGATCTCCAACGTCCCCGGACCCCGGGAGCCTCTGTACCTGGCCGGGGCCACCCTGGAGCACTACTACCCGGTCTCGATCGTCACCGAGGGACAGGGACTCAACGTGACGGTGCAGAGCTACCGCGACACCATGGACTTCGGTCTTCTGGCCTGCCGGGATCTGGTCCCCGACCTGTGGGACCTCCTGGACCTCATAATGGACGAACTCGATGTCCTCTTCGCCGCGGTGGGGGAGGTCCGGCCCTCAGGGGAGGGGACCCGACCCGGACCCTGTGGCGAGGGCATTCCCGGAGGTAACGGGAGGAGCGAGGCGAACATGGCCCGGCCAAATCCCAGTTCCAAATTCGACGAGGGGGCCCACGTGGGGCAGGTCGGGTCAGATGGGGGCGACGAGGAGGACGAAATGGTCACCCTCGAGGACCGGTTGCTCGCCGCGGAGGAGGCCGGGGTCGCCGCCGCCCGGGCCGCCGCCACCAAGCCTCTCTCGACCAAGGCCACCCGGACGGCCCGGACCGCGGCCCGTCGGGCGGCCCTGGCCGCTCTGGGAGTGGACGCCCCCAGCGCCGGAGGGGGAACGGGAAGCTGATGTCCAATCCCCGGGAGATCCACTTCGACCGACGCATGAGCGACGCCGAGGCCCTGATGTGGAACATCGAGAAGGACCCATGGCTAAACCCCAGCGGGGGGATGCTCACCCTCCTCGACCGTCCCATGGACGTGGAGAGATTCACCCGCCGTCTGGCCCACACGGTCCTGGCCGTACCCCGCCTGCGTCAGCGGGTCCAGCCCGGAATCGGACGCCTGACGAACCCCTCCTGGGTGGATGATCCCGAATTCGACCTCGAACACCACATCCGGGTGATCGACCTACCGGCGCCGGGAACCTTTGACGATCTCCTGGACATGGCGACCCGGCTGTACCTCGAGCCCTACGACCGCACCCGACCCCTGTGGGAGTTCGTGGTCATCGGGGGACTCGGGGATGGTCGGGGGGCCCTGTTCTCCAAGCTCCACCACACGATCACCGACGGTGCCGGGGCGATGAGGATGGCCGAGGCCTACATGGACCTGGAGCGGGACGTCCCCCTCGACGACGAGATCGAGATTCCCACCGCCGAGAACGCCGGAGGCGGGGATCTCGGTCGCTTCGCGACCTCCGACGCCAGACGTCTGCTGGCCGATGCCACCGGGCTGGGGCGCCGCCTGGCGGCCCGTCAGCTGTCACTGACCCGTCGGGTGGCGGGGGAGGTGGCCACCTTCGGGGCCGATCCCATGAGGGTGGTCGACGACGCCCGGGATCTGATCGGCCAGGTGGCGCAGCTCGGGAACCAGCTCGGTGTAACGGGGGGCGCCACGGCCGGGAGTCCGCTGTGGACTCACCGGTCCCGCCATCGCCGCTTCCAGGTGACCAGCCACGACCTGGAGAGGGCCAGGGCCATCGCCCACGACCTGGGTGGTTCGATCAACGACTTCTTCGTGACCGGGGCGGTCGAGGGGGCCGTCGAGTACCACCGCCGTCGCGGGATCGAACTGGACCACCTCAACGTGAGCTTCGTGGTCAGCACCCGCACCGACTCCTCCTCGGGGGCCAACTCGTTCACCCCGGCCATCATCACCGTTCCCGCCGGCCCCATGGATCCCGCCGAGCGCTTCACGGAGATCCACCGCCTTGCGGCCCGACGCCGTGAGGGGGTGAGGGGAGGGGGACTCCTGGGAGCGGTGGCCGGCGCCGCGAACCTGCTTCCCACGTCTCTCGTGACCCGTACCGCCCGCGATCAGGCCTCCCGAATCGACTTCGCCACCAGCAATTTCCGTGGAGCCCCCGTACCCGTCTTCATAGCCGGCGCACTCGTGGAGGCCAACTACCCCCTGGGGCCGGTGGCCGGCACCTCGTTCAACCTCACGACCCTCTCCTACGCCGGACAGCTCGACATGGGGATACTCGCCGACCCCGAAGCGGTCTCCGACGTCACCGATCTGCGAGACTGCATCGACCTGGGCTACCTCAGCCTGGGGGAGGCGGCCGGAGCCTGAGGGCTACCGACCGGTCACCGGCGGATACCGAGGACCCACAGATGAACATTGCCGACATCGTCTCCCAACACGGTGATTCACGCCCGGCGCTGGTCGCCGACGGACTGACCGTCGACTACGGCGAATTACGCCGAAGGGTGGCCCGGACCGCTGGGGGCCTGATCGGGGCGGGTGTGCGACCCGGGGACCGGGTGGTGCTCATGGCCGGCACCGAGGTGGCCTTCGTGGTCGGGGCCCTCGCCGTGTGGTCCGCCGGGGCGGTTCTGGTTCCGGTGAGTCCCTCCAGTCCCCCCGCCGAGATCCAGCGGGATCTGGAACTCATAGAACCGGTGTTCACCCTGGCCGGGGAGGAGGCCTTCGTCTCCCTGGGGCCCACGGCCCTCGGCCCACTGCTCGACACCTCCGTGGCCACCCCCTGTGGCACCTCGGTCGAGGGAGTCGGGGAGCTCGCCGATTCCGACGTCACCTTCGTCCCCCTGTCCCGGTCCGATGACGATGTGGCGGCCCTGATGCTGACCAGCGGCACGTCGGGGCGACCACGGGCGGTGATGCTCACCCACGGGAACCTGGCCGCCACCCAGATCCAGCTACTGGAGAACCCGGCCGGGAAGACCGATGAGAACACGGTGGCCCTGGGGGTGCTGCCCCTGCACCACATCTTCGGTCTCAACGTGACCATGGGAACCGTCCTGCGGGCCGGAGGGTCCCTGGTCCTGCTCCGCCACTTTCACCCGGCGGAGAGCCTCGATGTCATCGCCGGGGGCCGGATCACGCTGGTCACGGCGGTTCCGCCAATGTGGGCGGCATGGGCCGGGGTGGACGACGCCCCACACTCGGCGTTCGACTCGGTGATCACGGTGTCATCAGGTGGTGCCGCCCTTCCCGAACGCACCCGCCTGGCGGTCAGGGACAAGTTCGGCCTCGATCTGCCCGAGGGCTACGGCCTCACCGAAACCGCCGGCATCGTCTCCACCGGGGCCGGACACCCCCTCAGACCGGGTTCGGTCGGACGGGTCGTGCCCGGTGTGGAGATGCGCCTCGTGGGCGACTCCGGCCAGGACGTCGTGGTGGGCGACCGGGGCGAGGTCTGGGTCCGGGGGGACAACGTCACCCCCGGCTACTGGCACGACCCGGAGGCCACCGCCGCCGCCCTGACCGACGACCGGTGGTTGCGCACCGGCGACATCGGGATCGCCGACGAAGAGGGCTATCTCTACCTGGTGGACCGGGCCAGGGACGTGATCAACGTGTCGGGATTCAACGTGTTCCCCGCCGAGGTGGAGAGGGTTCTCATGAACTGCCCCGGGGTGGGTCAGGCCGTGGTCGTGGGGGTCCCCGATGAACGCTCCGGGGAGAGGATCATGGCCCACGTGTGCCCCCGCGGCGGGGCTCAACTGGATCCCGCCGAGCTGGATGACCACTGCCGGCGGAATCTCGCCCGGTACAAGTGTCCCTCCGAATTCGTGCTGTCCGATGAGCTTCCGGTGTCTCCCGCCGGCAAGAGGGTGAGACGCACCCTGCGACCGGACTGATCCAGTCAGTCCCCGATGCCGCGGAATTCCCGGGTGGGGGGCCGTGAAACCAGGGTGGTGGCCACCTGATCGGCGGTTATGTCTCCGTCGAGCACCGACTTGACCATGGCCGCGATCGGGCCCCGCACACCGTGACGTTCACACAGGGCGAGGATTCCCTCCACGCTCTTGACCCCCTCGGCGACCATGTTCATCTCGGCCACGATCACGTCTATGGGTCGTCCCTTGGCCAGCTCGACTCCCACGGTGTGGTTCCGGGACTGGGTCGAGGTGCAGGTGGCCACCAGGTCCCCGACCCCGGCCAGACCCAGGAAGGTCAGGGGGTCGGCCCCCATGGCGCCCCCGAGACGGGTCATCTCCACCAGCCCCCGGGTTATGAGCGAGGACACGGCGTTGGTGCCGTAGCCCATACCGTTCGACATTCCCGCCATCACCGCGATGACGTTCTTGTAGGCTCCGCCGATCTCGCATCCGATCACGTCGGAGTTGGTGTAGATCCGGAACACGTCGGTGGCGAACAGGCCCTGAAGCCGCTCACCCACGGCTGGGTCGCTGAACGCCAGTGAGGTGGCGGCCGGCAGCCCGGCCATTATCTCCCGGGCCAGATTGGGCCCGCTGAGGGCTCCGACACACTCCTCGGGCCAGCCGGTAAGTGATTCACGGATCACCTCGGTGGGGCGCAGCAGGGTGCCGACCTCGATCCCCTTGGCGAGGGAGATGATCGGGATGCCGGGGGGCATGAGGGGAGCGGCGTCCTCCATGACCGAGCGGATGTACTGGGTCGGCACCGCCATGACCGCGGC
>JALSTE010000608.1 GCA_026983855.1 Acidimicrobiia bacterium | reverse complement strand
CGGGTGGGTCCACGACCCAGTGGCGGTGAACGCGCTGGTGACCGACCCCCGGCCCACCGGGGTGGCCGAGGAGGTGTCCCGTCGGATCGGGGAGGGCCACCGGGGAGTGAAGCTCAAGGTTGCGTTCGTCGAGCCGGAGTTGGACGTGGCCCGCATCGATGCCGCCCTCGGCGCCGCGGCCGGGGTTCCCCTCCGTCTGGACGCCAACCGGGGGTGGGATCACGACACCGCCCTGCGGGTGCTCGGAGCGGTCAGCGCACCGGTGGTCGTCGAGGAACCGACGCCCGACCCCTCCGTCTCGGCCGAGGTCTGCCGCTCGTCCGGAGCCGGCCTGGCCCTGGACGAGAGCTGGATTCCCGGTTCGGGATCGGAGTCAGTGGCTCTGGCGCTGACCCGCCGGGGCCTGGTCGACACCGCCGTGCTCAAGCCCTCGGCCCTGGGGGGACCGCTGCGGACCCTGAACCTGGCCCGGTCCCTGGAACGGGCGGGGGTGACGGTGGTCATCTCCTCCCTGCTGGAGGGCCCCGTGGGTCTGGCCACGGCCGTGCACCTGGCCGCGGCCACCGGACCCGGACCCCACGGTCTGGCCACCGCCACACTGTTCGACACTGGTTTCCCGGCCTGGTTGGTGCCCCGGGCCGGGTACATCACCCCACCCGCTGATTCCGGCCCGGGGGTCACTCCCCCCACGGGTGGAGTTCCGTTGGTGGACGTACACGTCGACGCCGTACCGCCGCTCCCCGCCCCGGCCTGAACCGGTTACCGGGGCCCCTCCGACATCCCCGAGAGCTCCCCCCGCCGCAGCTTCCCCAGGGAGGTGCGGGGAAGCCGCTCCACCAGGATCAGATCGCGGGGGGCGCAGTAGGCGGGAAGAACCTCCCTGACCCATCCCCTGAGGGTCCCCAGGTCGGGGGGCTCCAGCCCCGGTACGGGCACCACCAGGGCCACCACCTCGCTCCCCCACTCCGGGGAGGGCCGACCGAACACCGCCGCCTCGGCCACGGCCGGATGGGAGGCCAGCACCCTCTCCACCGGTGCCGGCCACACGTTCTCGCCCCCGGTGATGATCATCTCCGACGCCCTGCCCTCCACCACCAGGCGACCATCGGGATCGAGCCGTCCCACGTCCCCGGTGTCGAACCAACCCCCGGGGTCCAGGGGCACGGCTCCGTCACGGTAGGCCCGCAGCAGCATCGGGCACCTCAGGTGGATCCGTCCCCCGCGGACGTCGACCTCCACCCCGTCGAGGGGTCGTCCGTCATAGACCACCCCGCTGCCGGTCTCGGTGAGGCCATAGGTGGCCACGCTGTTGGCCGGGCGATCGACGGGAATGGCCGAGCCCCCCAGGACCACGGTCCGGAACAGGCCGGGGTCGAGACGGCTCAGCACCGCCGGGACCAGGGACACCAGGGTCGCCCCCCGACGGGCGGCCTCCTCCACCCGGGCGGCGTCGAAGGTGTCGTGCACCTCCAGGGCGGTGCCGGTGATCAGGGCCCGGGTGACGACCGAGAGCCCGCCCACGTGGGAGAGGGGAAGGCAACCCAACCAGCGGTCGGTGGCGGGATCCACCCCCAGGCGGGCCGAGGTGGCCCGGGCGCTGGCCTCCACCGCCCCGTGGGTGAGAACCACCCCCTTGGGGGCGCCGGTGCTCCCGCTGGTGGGCACCACCAGGGCGTCCCCGGGTTCCACCGGCAGCGGGTCGGCCAGAGGGAACCGGCCCTCCGGGGTCACCACCACCGCCGGCCGCATGGCCCCGAGCAGGGCCCGGCGGGCGGGCGGTGGCAGCCTGGGGTCCAAGGGAAGCACGGCGTCGCCCGCGTCCCACACCTCCACCAGGGCGTTCACGAACTCCTGTCCGCTGAGATCCAGGGCCACCAGCTCGGGCACCCCCAGACCCTA
>JALSTE010000607.1 GCA_026983855.1 Acidimicrobiia bacterium | reverse complement strand
TCGTGGTGGAGTCGTCGTGGGTGGTGGTGGTCTCGGCCACGGTGGTCGTGGTGGAGTCGTCGTGGGTGGTGGTGGTGACCGAGGGGTCGCTGGGTGAGCCATCGCAGTTGCGTCCCTCACCGGGGCGGTACAGGGCGCCGACGGTGTCCACCACCACCCGACCGTCTAGGTAGGTGCGGGTGCGTTCGGTGGTGTAGCGCTTGCACTGACCCTGGTAGGTGAGGGTCTGATTGGTCTGCTCGACGTCCATGATCTTGGTGGAGTAGAAGGTCACGGTTATCGAGGTGTCGGTGTAGGTGGGCCAGATCAGGACGCCGTAGGGGGTGTTGTTGGTGATCTTGAGATCCGGCTTGGGGAATGAGACGGTGGCCTCCCGCCCCAGGGGGTAGCGGGAGAAGTAGATGGAGTGGGCCTGGTACTCGGTGAAGTCCAGGCCCCCGAAAAAGGCGGCGTTGAACAGGGTGGTGGCGAACTGGGAGACCCCGCCGCCGATGTCGGAGGTGAGCACCCCGTTCTGGATGAAGCCCCCGGGCACGAATCCGTTCTCCCGGGTGCGGCGTCCCACGTAGCCGTTCAGGGAGAAGGTCTCCCCGGGTCGGATGATGGCCCCGCGCACGATGTCGGCCATGCGCTGGATGTTCGTCACCCGGCTCTGGCAGCACTTGTGGTTGGTGGTGAATGTCGAGATCTCCTCGACGATCCCCAGGGCCTCGGCCTCGGCCCTGACCTCGTCGGGGGTGGCGACCCGTGTCGGCAGCACTATCGGAATGTCGTGGCCCAGACCGCTGTTGATCCCCTCGAAGAGGACCCGGGCGGCGTCGGAGGTGCAGCACACCGATCCGGCGTCGGAGGCGGAGAAACTGACCACCCCGTCGACCACCTCGTAGATGAGGTCACCCCCGCCGTTCTCGTTGCCGGGCCGCATCAGGGACTCGAGATCGGAGAAGGCCGCCGCCTCGTCGACCACCAGCTCAGGGCCGTCGTCGCCGTAGCGGGAGCTGAACCAGGTGGCCGCCATCTCCGGTGGGAGGGTGGTGGTGAACTCGTTCACCTTCAGTTGGACACCACTGTCGATGACCTTGGTCGCCTCGGCGATCAGGGGCTCGAAGTCCTGGGCGTCGTAGGTCGGGGGGAGATCGGTCCACGTCGCCTGGACCCTCACCGGGACCTCGCCCCTGGACATGGCCTCGGGGAGGGCGGCCACCACACCCTCCACGTCGAGGACCTGGCCCGGGGATCCCGCCACGATCTGGAGGGTGCCCGAGGAGCCGTCGAGCCGGGGTTCGGTGGGTTCGGTCCGGACCGTGGCCACCTCATCGAGGCCGGATCGGGCCACGTCGGGGTCGAAGGCCACCACCACGTCGGCCGAACGTCCGTTGATCAGGCTTGCGAGCCAGGAGAAGGGTCGGGTGAGCAGGGAACCATCCCGTCCGGCCCGGCGGGCCTCCTCCACGGTGGCGGGAACGTCGATGGAGACACCCAGGTCGGCCGCGGTCATCTCGATGTCACCCTCGGAGGTCTCCACCACTATGGGGGTGCGGCTGAAGCCGGCGGCGAGCTCCTCGACCCGGGCGGTCAGATCCTCGGGGCCTAGCCCCCCTACGGTGTCGCCGGCCAGGGATACGTTGCGGGCCACCTCACCGGAGTTGGCGGCGGCGTCGGCGGCCCAGGCACCGAGGAAGCCGAAGACGGCCAGGGCCGGAATGAGGGCGAGGGCGAGCCAGCGGGGGACGGTCACGTGGGAAGGCACGGCCACAGATGGTACGTGCCGCGCCGCTCCGATCAGGCGCGCGTCCCCGCCGGTTCGGGACCTCGTCACCAACCCCACCCACCGATACGACTTTCGTGGTCGGCCACCACCACGGTTCAGCCGACATGGCGGTTCGGCCGGCATGGCGGT
>JALSTE010000606.1 GCA_026983855.1 Acidimicrobiia bacterium | reverse complement strand
TGGGCGATCTCACCGGGGGCGATCGACCCCCGCTCCACCACCGCCCGGTGGCGGATGACCCCCGGCACGGCGTAGTCGGTGTCGACCACCCGGGCCTCACCGGAGGGGCCGGTGATGGTCCCGGTGTCGCCCACCTGACCACCACCCTCGGGGTAGAAGGGGGTGCGGTCGGTGATGATCTCCGTCTCACCCCCCTCGAGAGGGTGCACCGCCAGTACCCGGGCGTCGATCTCGTTCACGTCCCGCAGGAACTCCGAGGGGCCGAACTGCTCCTGCAGTTCCCGGTAGCGGGAGTTGTCACCCACCTCGGCCTCGAAGCCGCCGGCGGAGCGGGCCAGTTCCCGCTGGTGGGCCATGGCGGCCTCGAACCCCTCGCGGTCCAGTCCGATGCCTCTCTCGGAGAGGATCTCCTCGGTGATCTCGACGGGGAACCCGTAGGTGTCGTGGAGCTTGAAGGCCACCTCACCGGCCAGCCCACCCCCGGGGGGGATCTGTTCCAGGGCCTCGTCGAGGATCGCCAGACCCGAGGCGAGGGTACGGCGGAAGCGGGTCTCCTCCCTCTCCACCACCTGACGGATGAACGACTGGTTCTCCACGATGTCGGGGTAGGCCGCGCCCATGACGTCGACGACGGCGTCGACCAGTTGGGGCATCACGTTGTGCTGCACACCGAGTACCCAGGCGTGACGCACCGCCCGGCGGATGATCCGCCGGAGCACGTAGCCCCGGTCCTCGTTGGAGGGGAACACCCCGTCGCTGATGAGGAAGGTGACGGCCCGGGCGTGGTCGGCGAAGATGCGCAGGGACACGTCCCTCTCGGGGTCCTCGCCGTAGGTGACCCCGGTGATCTTCTGGGCCGTGTCCAGCAGGGCCACGAAGATGTCGATGTCCCAGGCCGAGTCGACACCCTGTAGGACGCTGAGCATGCGTTCCAGTCCGGCCCCGGTGTCGATTCCGGTCTTGGGGAGGGGCTCCAGCTCGCCGCGGTCGTTGCGTTCGAACTGCATGAAGACCAGGTTCCAGATCTCCACGAACCGGTCGTCGCCGCCTACGCCCGGCCCCCCGTCGGCCCCGTACTCGGGCCCGAGGTCGTAGAAGATCTCCGAGCAGGGACCGCACGGTCCGGTGTCGCCCGCCGCCCACCAGTTGTCCTCGTCCAACCTGGTGACCCTCTCGGGGGCCACCCCCACGTCCTCGATCCAGATGCGCTCGGCGTCGTCGTCGCTGAGGTGGACGGTGACCCACAACCGGTCCGGGTCCAGACCCAGGGTTCCGGTGACGAACTCCCAGGCCCAGGGGATGGCCTCGGGCTTGAAGTAGTCACCGAAGGAGAAGTTGCCCATCATCTCGAAGAACGTGAAGTGACGGTTGGTGCGCCCGATGTCGTCGAGGTCGTTGTGCTTGCCCCCGGCCCGGACGCACTTCTGGATGGTGGTGAGGCGGAGGGCGGGGGGCTCCTCCTCCCCGAGGAAGTAGGGCTTGAAGGGGACCATGCCCGCCACCGTGAACAGCAGGGTGGGGTCGTGGGGTATGAGGCTGGCCGAGGGACGGGGCAGGTGTCCCTTGGACTCCCAGAACTCGGTGAAGGCCTTGCGCAGGGCGTGTGCGTCCATCTTGTCGAGCCTACCGTCGTCCCGGCCCGGACGATCCCCCGATCAGGGGCTACAGACCGTGGCGGTAGTGCCCGAAACTGCCCAGGGAGGCCCGGTCCCTCATGGCCTGCTCCCGGGCGTCGGTGACCCGGGGATCCCACGGGGCCCGCTGGTTGGACCGGCGGCGGGATCCCAGCTCGGCCTCCCTCTCCCTCATGGCGTCGCGTCCCTCCGCCACCGCCGAGCGGACCTCGTCACCCACTGATCTGATCCGGGACTCGAGGCGGGAGCGGACCTCCTCGGGGGCG
>JALSTE010000605.1 GCA_026983855.1 Acidimicrobiia bacterium | reverse complement strand
GGCTGATGTCCACCGACGAACGATCCCTGATCGTCATCGCCCTCCTCAACCGACTGGTCGACCTGGGTGTCGAGCCCCTCCGCTCCTCGGAGCTGTGGGGACTCCTCGATCGGGTCGACGACATCGGCGTCCTGCCCGGGTGCACCGAGGACCAGCTCTCCGATCTGGTCGGCGATCGGGCCCTGGCCCGCCGGATGGTGACCCTCCTCGACGGCGGAATCGCCCTGGCCCTCAGGCTGCAGGCCCTCCAGGAGAGGGGGGTGTGGGTCCTCACCGTGTTCGACGAGGGGTTCCCCCGTTCCCTCGTGGACTCCCTGGGACGGGCCGCCCCCGCCGTCCTCTACGGAGCAGGCGACACCGATCTCCTCCAACGGCCCGGTCTGGCACTGGTGGGGACGGCCGACGCGGATCCCGCCGGGGTCGAGTTGGGTCGGGCCGTGGCCCGTCTGGCCGCCGATCTGCGGATTCCGCTGGTCTCCGCCGGCGATGAGGCCGATCTGCCGGCCACGGAGGCCACCATCGCCGCCGGGGGCCGGGCGGTGGCGGTGCCGGCGGTGCCCCTCGTGGAGCTACTGGCCACGGCCCGGGTGCGGGCGGGGATCCTCAGATCGAGGTTGTGCGTGCTCACGCCCTACCCACCGGAGGCCGGATGGTCGGTGGGCACCGCCCTGGGCCGCAACCGGGTCATCCATGGCCTGTCCCGGGCCGGATTCGTCGTGTCCACGGTCGAGGGCGACATCGCCTGGGTCGGGGCCCGTCAGGCTCTCGATCTGGGTCCCGGACCGGTGACGGTGTGGTCGGGGCCCGGCGCCACCTCCGGCAACGCCGGGTTGATCGCCATGGGGGCCACACCGATCGACGACCTCCACCAACTGGCCGCACTCCTGTCGGGGGGGACGGGCGACGCCGACCCAGCCGCCCACGGTTCGATCTAGACCCCCAGGGTCTCCACCCCGACATCACTCGCCGGCCGGACATTCCACTGGTCGCGGGCCAGGTACAACCCGGCCACGACGAAGACGACCATCACCACCGAGGTGAACCCGTAGGCGGCGGCCCGGCCCACCGATTGGTAGATGGCCCCGACCACGACCGCCATCACCCCGGCGGAAAGGGTCTGGGCCCCGCCCAACAGTCCCTGGGCCCCGGCCTGGCGGTGGACCGGGGCGGTTACCGCCACCGCCACGCTCGTGGCCGAGGTGGTGAAGCCGTCGTTGACGGCGTGCACCATGGCCACCCCGAACATGGCGGCGCCGGAGGGCACGACCCCGTAGAGGAACATGAACAGGGAACCGGCCAGCAAGCCGAAGGTACCCACCCGGAACGGCCCCATCCGCTGGGCCAACCGCCCTCCGGCGGAGCCGAAGATGATCAGCGGAAGGGCGAAGATGGTGATACCGAGGTTGGCGACCCACTCACCCGTGTTCAGGTCGTCGAGGACCACCGCCCACAGGGCGTCGAAGGCCCCGATCATGATGAAGACCGCGCAACCCATCACCACCGCCCCGAGGAAGGGTCGGATGGCCAGCAGATCCAAGGCCAGGCGCGATCGGGCCTCGGGGACCTCCTCGGCGGTGTCCCGGGCCGCCCCCATGACCAGCGGGGTGGCCAGGCCGGTGACCAGGGCGATCAGCAGGAACGGCGCCGCCAGACCGAGGGGCCCCACCAGGGCGGCCGAAACCACGGGACCGGCGGCGAAACCACCGACGGTCGCCGCCAGAAGTACCCCCAGGTTGTGGCCCACGTTGTCGGGATCGCTGACTATGACCACCCGCCTGATGGCGGGGTCGGCGATTCCCACCCCGAGTCCCATGACCAGACGGCCGAGCAGCAGGGTGGTGAGATCCGTTCCGAATGCCATGGCCAGTAGCCCCAGCAGGTTGAGCCCCGAACCGAACAGG
>JALSTE010000604.1 GCA_026983855.1 Acidimicrobiia bacterium | reverse complement strand
ATCCCCATGTGAACGGTGCCGGGGGGGTGGCCCTCGAGGGGATCGGGGCCCGCCACCCCGGTCAGCCCCAGACCCACGTCGGCCCCCAGGAGCTTGCGCACCCCCACGGCCATGGCGGCGGCGGTGGTGTCGTTCACCACCGGTCCCCGTCTCACCCCGAGGAGCCCGAACTTGACCTCGGGGTCGTAGGCCACCACCCCACCACGGAACTCACGACTGGCCCCCGGCACCGCGGTGAGCCTCCCGGCCAGGTACCCGCCGGTGACGGACTCGGCCACGGCCACGGTGAGACCCCTCTCCACCAGCAGCCCCAGCACCACCGACTCCATGGTGTCGTCGTCGACCCCGAACACGATGTCGCCCAGGATGGAGCGGACCACCTCCTCCTCGGTCGCCAGGGCCGCCTCGGCCGTGGTGTCGTCGGGGGCCTTGACGGTGATGCGCACCTTGATCCCCTCCACCCCGCTGGCCAGGAAGGCGATGGTCGGGTGAACGGTGTCGCCCGGTGGGACCCGGTCCAGCTCGGTGATGCGGTCGTCCAGCCTCTCGGCCAGGGCCGACTCCGACAGTCCCCAGGTACGCAGGACCCGGCTGCGGATCACCCCGGTGTCGCCCGAACGGCGCCTGAGGTCGGGGACCACCGTTCCCGCCACCATCTCCCTCATCTCCCGGGGCACCCCCGGAACGGCGTAGATGACCTTCTCTTCTGTCCCGGCCTCCGCTGTCCCGGCCTCCGCTTCCCCGGCGTCGGAGGTGTGGCGCCGCCCTCCCGGCCACTCCACCGGGCAGATCAGGCCGGGGGCGGTGCCGGGCTGCTGGGCGATGGTGGCGCAACCCCGGGGCACCTCGGCCTGCCGGAGGTTGTTGGCGGCCATGGTTCGGCCCCGGGACTCGAACATGTGGCGGATCCGGGCCGCGATGACCGGGTCGGGCACCAGCTCCACCCCGAGCACGGCGGCTATCACGTCCCGGGTGATGTCGTCGGGGGTGGGACCCAGACCCCCGCATACGATGACCGCGTCGTTGCGACCCAGGGCGGTGCGCAGCACCTCGGCGATGCGCTCGAAATTGTCCCCCACCCGGGTCTGGTAGAGGCAGTCGACACCGGCCTCGGCCAGCCTCTGTCCGATCCAGGCCGAGTTGGTGTCCACGATCTGGCCCAGCAGGAGTTCGGTACCCACGGCCACGATCTCGCACCTCACCGGGCACCCCCGCTGGTGACGTGGGCCCGGCGGGCCGCCACCCAGTAGGAACCCCCGGTCCACAGGGTGAGCACCACCGCCAGCCACAGGGTGCCGGTGGCCACCCAGTGGGCGTTGTGGGCCACCTCGGGGATGAGGGCGAATCCGATGGCCCAGGTCTGGACCACGGTCTTCCACTTGGCCAGGCGCACCGCCGGTATCGAGACCCCCTGGCGGGCCACCACCGAGCGGTAGAGGCTCATGGCCAGCTCCCGGGCGGCGATGATGGTCACCGGTACGGCGCTGAACGCCCCGTCGGCCACCAGGGCGTACATGGACCCCAGCACGAACACCTTGTCGGCCAGGGGATCGAGGAAGGCCCCCGAGCGGGTGGTGCCCCGCCGCCGGGCCAGCCAGCCGTCGACCAGATCGGTCATGGCCAGCACGAAACCCACCCCGAACGTGCGCCAGTCGGGGCCGGTCTGGGTGATCATCACGATGAACAGGGGGGAGGCCAGCAGACGGGCCACGGTGAGGACGTTGGCCATCGACGCCAGCCCCAGACCCTCGGAATACTCCGCCGCGGTCACCAGCTCCCCTCCCCCTCCGCCGCCCTCACCGCGGCACCGCCACCAGGTCGGGGCCCAGGCCCAGCCCCGGACCCTCGGGATACCCCGCCGCCCTCACCGCGGCACCGCCACCAGGTCGGGGCCCTCGGAGT
>JALSTE010000603.1 GCA_026983855.1 Acidimicrobiia bacterium | reverse complement strand
GAGCGGGAGGCCAGGAGACGGTTGACCAGGGTGGTCTTGCCCGAACCCAGATAGCCACCTATGACGGTGACCGCGATCCCGGGAGTCTCAGTCACCGTCGGGGTCGGGGACGGTGAACACCTCGCCTCCCAGCACGGTGGCCAGAACCCCGATGTTCCTCAGTTCGGCCGGCTCGACCTCGAGGGGATCCTCCTCCAGGATCGCGAAGTCGGCGAACTTGCCCACCTCGATGCTCCCGATCTCGTGATCCATGTTGAGCTGGAAGGCGGCGTCGATGGTGATCCCCCGCAGGGCCAGGTCCACGGGGATGCGCTCCCCCGGGCCCAGGACCCGACCCGAGGCGGTGGTGCGGGTGACCGCGCTCCAGACCGAGGCCAGGGGGGAGAGGGGGGTGACGGGGGCGTCGGTGTGCAGGGCGAAGGGCACACCGTGGCGGGCGGCGGTGGCGCAGGCGTCCATGGCCGCGGCCCGGGTGGGGCCCAAGGTGATGGCGGCGTGCTGGTCGCCCCAGTAGTAGATGTGGTTGCTGAATATGTTGGCGCACATCCCCAGGCGGGCCATGCGACGGTACTGGGCCTCGGTGGTGAGCTGACAGTGCTGGACCGTGTGGCGGTGATCGGGGCGGGGGTGGTCGACGAGGGCCCGCTCCACCGCGTCGAGGAAGACGTCCACCGCCTCGTCACCGTTGCAGTGGCAGTGGACGGTCAGTCCGGCCCGGTGGAAGGCGCCCACCAGGTCGGGCATCTGCTCGGGGGGTATGAGCCACAGCCCGTTGGGGGCCCCGTTGTGGTAGCCGGGGAACCCCACCCGGGCGGTGAGGCCCTGGATGGATCCGTCGAGGACGATCTTCACCAGCCCGAACCGGAGCTTGTCGGTGTCGTGGCCCTTGAGCTCGGCGGCGAGACGGGCCCTCTCCTCAGGGGTGCCCGATCCACCCATGAGCGACCCGGCCACCACCGCCCGGGCCGGGAAGCTGGGGTCCTCCACGGTGTCGATCCAGGCTTTCAGACCCTCCTCCACATCGGGCCGGGTCGTCCCCAGGTCGGCGAAGGTGGTGATCCCGGCCCGGTTGGCCAGCCGTCCCAGGGTCCGTATCGGTTCCGGTCCTCTCATGGCCCGGGCCAGAGCGGAGTATCCGATGCGGGCCAGGGCCATGGCCGCCGGTTCCTGGAGTTCGCCGTCGGGCTGACCGTCGGGTCGGCGGGACACCCCGGGGACGGGGGTGTCGGCATCGATACCGGAGATCTCCATCATGGCGGTGTTCACGGTGGCCAGGTGGGCGCTGGAGTGGAACACGAAGATCGGCCGGTGGTCACAGGCCCGGTCCAGATCGTGGGCGTCCAGCCGAGGGCCCTCCAGGTAGATGGGGTCCAGACCCCAGGCGATGAGAGGATCTTTGGGTCCGACGAGGGGATCGGCGTCCATGGCGGCCGCGGCCTCGGCCAGGCGGTCGATGACCGAGGAGGTGTCCCGGCATCCGGACCAGACCCGTCCCCGGGGATCGGTGCGGTCGAAGTACCCCACGTAGGTGAACTTCCACCCTCCCCCGACCATGACGTGGCAGTGGGCCTCCACGAATCCCGGCAGCATCACCGCCCCGGCGAAGCGGTCGTCGTGGGTGTGGGGGCCGTAGGCGGCCATGTCCTCGAGCGATCCCACGGCGATTATGCGACCGTCGCGGACCGCCACCGCCTCCGCCGTGGGGACCGACGGGGACATGGTGTGGATCCGTCGGGCGGTGAACACGGTCACGGGGCTCACCATGATCCACCCCCACCACCGCCGAACCCACCGCCGACACTGCCGCCGAACCCGCCGCCGCCCCCGCTGCCGGAGGAGGAGGGCTTGGTGGAGGCGGTGCCCGCCGACCGGACCAGGCTGGGGGCCAGTGACACCAGATAGAGG
>JALSTE010000602.1 GCA_026983855.1 Acidimicrobiia bacterium | reverse complement strand
GCACCGGCAGGCACCGGGCCTCCCCGCCTCCCCACACGGACACGGATTCATGGCCGCCACCAGCAGGAACCGGGCCGGGAAGGACGCCGACCCGCAGGCCCGGGTGACCCTCACCGTGCCCTGCTCCAGTGGTTGGCGCAGGGTCTCCAGCACCGAGGAGGGAAACTCGCCCATCTCGTCGAGGAACAACACCCCCCGGTGGGCCAGGCTTATCTCCCCCGGCCGCAGACGGGACGAACCTCCCCCGATCAGGGAGACCGCGCTGGCCCCGTGGTGGGGGGCCCGCACCGGGGGACGGCGGATCAGCCCGCCGGGGGGCAGCTCCACCCCGGCGGCGCTGTGGATCAGGGACACCTCCAGGGCGGTGTCGTGATCCAGGTCGGGCAGCAGACCCCCGAGGCGGCGGGCCAGCATGGTCTTGCCCGCACCCGGTGGCCCCAGCATCAGCAGGTGGTGGCCGCCGGCCGCCGACACCTCCACCGCGGTGCGGGCCAGGGGCTGACCCCTCACCTCGGCCAGGTCACCCATGGTGTCGGCCACCGGGGTGGCCTCGACCTCCTCCACCCCGGGCCACGGTTCGACGTCGGTCAGGCACCTCACCAGCCCGGCCAGGTCGTGGGCCCCGAGCACCCGGTGACGCCCCACCACCGAGGCCACGTTGACCCCCGAGGCCGGGACCACCACCTCGGAGGTGTCGATCGCCGCCACCAGGGGCAGCAGCCCGGCCACCTGCCTCACACTGCCGTCGAGACCCAGTTCCCCCACGAACCCCCGGTCGGCCACCGCCCCCTCCGGTAGCTGTTCGGAGGCCACCAGGAGGCCCACCGCCACCGCCAGGTCCAGGGCGGCACCGGACTTGGGGACCCCCGAGGGGGCCAGATTCACCGTCACCCGCCGAATGGGCCACTCCAGACCGCTGGAGAGCAGGGCCGCCCTCACCCGGTCCCGAGACTCCCGGCAGGCGGTGTCCGGAAGACCCACGATCGTGAATCCGGGCAGACCGCTGGACACGTGGACCTCGACGGTAACCGGAACCCCGGCCACCCCCGAGACGGTCGCCGAACTGACTATGGCCAACATGACCCCTCCAATGGCGCCGCCGGCCGCTCATCCGGGAATCCGGGGATCCGGGGATCCGGCCGGCACGACACCCACTCGTGTTCGGGAGGGAGCACGGGCTCCGAGAAGTCACCGGAACCGTAACCAGGCCGTGGGACATCCCCCCCGGCACACCGGGTGGCACGGGGCTACGGTGGCCCCATGAGCGCGAATCTGAGGAAGTACGTGAAGGCCGTCTACGGTCTCGACGCCGTGGTCAACCGGGTGGGTGACGACCAGTGGGACGACCCCTCCCCCTGCGAGGGGTGGGCGGCCCGCGACGTGGTGGGGCACTCCATCCGGATGCTCGGGGTGGTCCTCCACGCCGCGGGGGGTCCCGAGGTGCCCCAGCAGGGCGATGCCGAGCTGGCCGGTGACGACCCCCGGGCGGCGTGGCACTCGGCCCTCGACCTCACCCTGGAGGCCCTCGACACCCAGGGCGCCCTGCAGAAGCAGGCCCAGACACCGTTCGGGGAGATGACCCTGAACCGGTTCCTGGGGATCTTCGCCATCGACCCCCTCACCCACACCTGGGACCTGGCCGTGGCCACGGGACAGAAGCCGGTCCTCGACGAGGAGCTCTGCCGCCAGGGCATCGTCCAGCTCGAGAGGGCCGGTGACAGCGTCAGGGTCGACGGTGTCTTCGGACCCCCGGTGGAGCCCCCGCCCGACGCCGACATCGTCACCCGTTTCGCCGCCTTCAGCGGCCGCCGGGTCTGAGCCCTTCCCCACCCGGGATGGCCGCGGGGCGGCCGGCGGGGGTCGTCTTCGACCTGGACCAGACCCTGTGGGACTTCACGGTCCTGCG
>JALSTE010000601.1 GCA_026983855.1 Acidimicrobiia bacterium | reverse complement strand
GCCCACTCGACGGGCACAGATCCGGGAAGAGGCGATCTATACCCGTCGCGTGGTCGTGTGACGCCCACTCAACGGGCACAGATCCGGGAAGGGGCGATCTATACCCGTCGCGTGGTCGTGTGACGCCCACTGAACGGGCACAGATCCGGGAAGGGTCAGTCGGCGGCGCCTCCGCTGGCCTCGGTGATGTCCTTCTTGCCCTTGGAGATCCAGGGCATCATGGCCCTCAGCTTCTTTCCGACCTTCTCGATGGGATGGGCCGCCCCCTCCTCCCGCAGTCGGTTGTAGTTGGGCCGGCCCTGGCGGTTCTCCTCGATCCACTCCCGGGCGAAGGTGCCGTCCTGGATCTCACCCAGGATTCGCCTCATCTCGGCCCGGGTCTCATCGGTGATGATCCGCGGGCCCCGGGTCAGATCGCCGTACTCGGCGGTGTCCGAGATCGAGAACCTCATACCCGAGATACCGGCCTCGTAGATGAAGTCGACGATGAGCTTCACCTCGTGGAGGGTCTCGAAGTAGGCGGATTCCGGCTGGTAGCCGGCCTCCACCAGGGTGTCGTACCCGGCCCGGATGAGCTCGGTCAGTCCCCCGCACAGCACCACCTGCTCGCCGAACAGGTCGGTCTCGGTCTCCTCGGCGAAGGTGGTCTCCAGCACCCCTCCCCGGGTGCCCCCGATGGCCTTGGCGTAGGCCAGCGCAATGTCCTTGGCCTGACCGGTGGCGTCCTGGTGGACCGCCACCAGGGACGGCACGCCACCACCCTCGACGTAGGTGCGGCGGACGTTGTGGCCCGGACCCTTGGGGGCGATCATCCATACGTCGACGTCCGCCGGGGGGCTGATCTGGTCGAAGTGGATGTTGAACCCGTGGGCGAAGGCCAGGGAGTCACCGGCCTTGAGGTTGGGGGCCACGTCCTCCTCGTAGATGCGGGCCTGCTCGGTGTCGGGCAGGGCCATCATCACCACGTCGGCGGCGGCCACGGCCTCACCGATGGGCATGACGGTGAGGCCCTCGGCCTCCGCCTTCTCCTTGGAGGAGGACCCCTCCCGGAGCCCGACGATGACGTCCACCCCGCTGTCCCTCATGTTCAGGGCGTGGGCGTGACCCTGGGATCCGTAGCCCAGCACCGCCACCTTCTTGCCCTCGAGGAGGGAGAGGTCGGCGTCCTCGTCGTAGTAGATCTTGGCCATTGACGGTTTGTCTCCTGGTTGGTGGGGCCCGACTCGGGGGCCGGGTCTGACTGGTTCGGCGGGTCCGGTGGGCCGGGTGTCCCTCAGCTGGAGAGCCGGGGCAGGGCCACCCGCCCCGTTCTCTGTATCTGACGAATTCGATAGTGGTGCAACAGGGCCTCGCAGGCGTCGAGCCGCTCGGGTGAGGATGCCAGGCTGATCATCATGGCGTCGACTCCGACGTCGGCGATGGTGCCCCCGAAGGCGTCCACGAGTCCGATGATCTCGGGACGTTGGGATGGCTCCACCTCGACGGTCGCCAGCATCAGCTCCCGTTCCTGGGCCCCGGAGGGGGGTAGCTCGCTGATCCTGATTACGTTGATCAGCTTGTGGAGCTGCTTGGTTATCTGCTCCAGCGGAGCGGTGGCCACGTCCACCACGATCGTGATCCGGCTGAGTGAGTCGTCCTCGGTGGGGGCCACCGCCAGAGAGTGGATGTTGTACCCACGACGGGCGAACAGGCTGGCCACCCGGGCCAGCACCCCGGACTTGTTCTCCACCAGCACCGACAGGATGTGAAGCTTCGGGACCGGTCTTCCGTTCCGTTCGACGGTGCTCATGACGGTGCGACTCCCAGACTCGAGGCTTCCTCATCCTGTTCGGGCCCCAGGATGACGATGTCGTTCGATCCTCCGGCGGGGACCATCGGATAGACCTTCTCCATCTCATCCACCCGGA
>JALSTE010000600.1 GCA_026983855.1 Acidimicrobiia bacterium | reverse complement strand
TGATGGCGCTGATGGGCGACGTACCGGGCAAGGTCCTCAACGGATGGGGAGAGACCACCGACCGCCGTCCCACCCTGGTGATGTGGGCCAACCCCGCCGGCCTGGTCCACGGGCGGGTCCAGACGGCCATGACCGAGGAGTTCCTGGCCCACCCCGAACTCCGGGCCTCGTTGCGCACCGACGACCACCACCAGCCCGTCCCCGTGGCCCCCGACCGCGTCTCCCTCACCCCCCGGGAGTGGGTGGCGGAGGTGACACGCTTCGCCACCGGGCCCGAGGGGGAATCCGTCGAGCTGGTCGGGGTGGCCCGGATCCGTTCCACCTGGTGGTTCGAAGGGCGGGAGAGGGACTACCGGTGGATCATCGTGCTCGGGGTGGCGATGGATCACGCCCGCCTGGCCACCGCCCCCGAGTACACCTCGGCCCTGGAGGTCCACGCCCAGTACAACCGGGGCACCCGGGCGGCCCGGGCCCTGGCCGACCACATCCGGGGGATGGGCCACCGGGCCGAGGGCCACGGCGGCCCCGGGGCCGGCCCGATCCTCATGATTCCCGCCGCCCTGGAGGCCGGCTTCGGGGAGCTGGGCAAGCACGGATCGATCATCAACCGGCGGTTCGGGTCATCATTCCGCCTGGCCGCCGTACTGACCGACGCCCCCCTGATGGCCTCCCCCGCTGACGACTTCGGGGCCGCCGACTTCTGCCGGGGATGCCGGGTGTGCACCGACGCCTGCCCCCCGAACGCCATCTCGCCGGAGACCCGCATGGTCCGGGGCGCGGAGAAGTGGGCGGTGGACTTCGACCTCTGCCTGCCCTACTTCGCCACCAGCCACGGGTGCGGGATCTGCATCGCCGTCTGCCCGTGGTCCAGACCGGGGGCCGCTCCCCGCCTGGCGGAGAACATGACCCGAAAGAGGACCCGGCGACTCACCCCTGGAGGTACCGACCCAGCCACTCCAGGATCAGGTCGAACCTCCGCACCCGCTGGGACGGCCGACCCGTCCGACTGAGATCGTGATTGGCCCCGGGGAAGCGCACCATCTTGGTGTCCACCCCCAGGCGGCGCAGCAGCACGAAGAGCTGCTCGGCCTGCTCGGGCGGGCAGCGCCAGTCCTCGTCGCTGTGCAGGATCATGGTCGGGGTGGAGATGGCCCGGGCGTGGGTGATCGGGGACTGACGCCTGACGGACTCGATGTCGTCGATGTTGTCCGCCCCCAGGTAGACGGGTCCGAACCACGAGCCGATGTCGCTGGTGGACCACATGGTCTCCCAGTTGTTCACCGCCCTCTCCGAGACGGCGGCGGCGAACCGGTCGGTGTGGGAGACCGCCCAGGTGGTCATGAATCCCCCGTATGAGCCGCCCATGATCCCGATCCGGTCCGGATCCACCTCCGGTAGTGACACCAGGTGGTCGGCCTCGGCCTGGACGTCCTCCCAGTCGAGGTGGCCGAGATCCCCGACTATCGCCGCGGCGTGGGCCGAGCCGTACCCGTCGGCGCCCCTGGGGTTGCCGCCGATCACCACGTAGCCGGCGGCGGCGTACATCTGGAACTCGTCGAAGAACCCCCACCCGTACTGGGTCAGGGGTCCACCATGGACGCACAGCAATCCCGGTCCCGGCACCTCGGCCTCGCTCGAGGCGGGGGGACGGATGATCCAGCCGTGGACCTCGTGACCGTCGGCCGAGGTGGTGGTGAACTCCTCGGGTTCGGACAGTTCGATCTCGGGATCCAGTCCGACACCCGGTACCTCGACCTCGCGCTCCGACGAGCCCCTGCGGACCCTGAGCACCGAGGGCCGGGTGGGCTGGGAGGCCACGTAGGCCAGACCGGCCTCGGGATGCACGTCGAATGCGGTCACCTCCATGGGGCCCGCCACCACCCGCCGCAGCTCTCCGTAGCCCGAGAGCCCGACC
>JALSTE010000599.1 GCA_026983855.1 Acidimicrobiia bacterium | reverse complement strand
GAGACGACGTCGTCCTCCCTGGTGATGTCCATGGCCACAACCGTGGCCCCGAGCTCGTCGAGGTCGCTCATCTCGTCCACCCGGCGGGCGGCGGCGTAGACCGAGTACCCCTCCCCGAGGAGCCTGAGGGCGGTCTCCTTGCCGATACCGGAGGACGCACCCGTGACCAGAACCGTCGACATGTTCCCCCCTGAGTGTGAGCCGACCCACTCGGCCCGTGGGACCAGCCTAGGGTGTCCACCCCGGGGGAGGCGCCCCCGCATCCGCACCGAGTGGTCGGCGGGAGGGCGTCGTCGCTGTCCCGGTTCGCTTCGTCGGGTCAGGCCCAGCTACGCATGCCCAGGCTGCGGGCGGTGATCCTCAGGGCCGCCGACCCGTCGAACTCGCCGGTGGCGTGAATCAGCCGGTCGTAGGCCCCGGCGGGATCCACGCCCTGCTCCAGGGCCCGCAGCCCGAAACGGGCCAGCCGACGGGACGTGACCCCCCGGACGAAGGGAACCAGCACCATGCGGTAGCTGGGACCGACCCCGGGGATGCCACCGCGGCGACGGACCTTGGAGGCGATCCGCCAGCGGAAGTCCTCGGGCCAGGCCCGGCGGAGGGTGCCCTTGCGTTCCCAGTTCCCGGTGGTGGCGTCGAGCCAGAAGCCGTTGCGGCAGCGTCGGATCCTCTGGTTCACCGAGCACCTCATCGAGCAGGTCCTGAAGTCGTGGTTCTTGATCCGACCGCCGCACACGGCGCACAGATCCAGGCGCCGGAGCAGGTCGGGTTCCCCGGGCCGGGACTGGCGCCGGATCCGCACCGCCTCGACCACCCCGGTGCTGGTGTCCCCGGCCAGATCGTCCAGCAGTTCGGTGGTGATGATGGGATTGGCGACCGCGGCCAGACGGACCTCACTCCAGATGTCGTGGGTGAGTTCGGCCAGAAAGGAGTCCCCGATCCCGGGGTGGCCGGCGGCCAGCACCCGGACCCCGGGGTGGGGGTGGCGAACCAGGGAGCGGATGACCCGGGAATCCCCCGAGTCGAGCTGTTCGGTCACCTGGCCCCACTGGTAGCGGTCGAAGGGGTGGGGAGGGGCGTTCCGGATCGGGGCCCGGCTCATGATCGCCCAGGCCCCCACCGGTCGGCGACGCATCTCCTCCACGAAGGCCAGGGCGGCCAGGATGGTCACCGCCTCGCGGTCCTCGGGGTCGGGAGCCGCCGGGCCGTCGTCGGTCGAGCGGAACTCGTCCTCGGTCATGCCGAACAGGTCGGCCACGGGGTTCGTTTCCCCGGGTGGTTCGGTGTTCGGGGGGTTGGCGCCCCCGGGTGGTTGGGTGGTCGGGGGGTTCGTTTCCCCGGGGGAGTGGTCCGTCACGGCGTACCTCCTCGGTCCGGAAACCACTGTGTGAGGGTTCTCTGGGCCGGGGCCGTGACACCCACCCGGGTGGTCAGAGCGGGGGAGGAGCCCCTGTGCCCGTGGGCTGGGGGTAGGGCGTCACCCTGATTTCGATCGATCGAAAGAGAACCCCCTGTGCCCGTGGGCTTTGATGAACCCTCGGCGGCGCCGGTGGGGGCGGGGGGACGTCAGAGCGGGGGGAGAACCCCCTCGACCAGCCGGCGGTGGTTCTCCGAGGGAGCCAGTGAGCCGAACATGAGCCCGTGGTCGCCGGCCAGACGCCCGCCGCAGAAGGCCTCGGCCGTCTCGGGTCGGCCCCAGCGCAGCAGCAGTGACCCTTGCAGGAGCAGCGCCATTCGCTCCGTGACCCGGCGGGCCCGGCTCACCATCTCCCCGGGGTCGGCCAGATCGGCGTGGAGGTCGGCCAGGGCCCGGTCGTAGCGGACGTCGGTTCCCCGGGCCGTCTCCAGCTCGGACAACAGGGCCTCCAGCGATTCGGGCTCGCGGCCCATGGCCCGCAGCACGTCGAGGGCGATCACGTTGCCCGATCCCTCCCAGATGGCGTTGACCGGGCTGTCCCGGAACAGGCGGGGCAGGCCCGATTCCTCCACGTACCCCGAGCCGCCCAGGCACTCCATGGCCTCGGCGGCCATGGCCGGGAGCCTCTTGGTCACCCAGTACTTGCCCACCGCGGTGGCTATGCGTCTGAACGCGGCCTCGGTCGCCTCGGGGGAGTCGTAGGCGGTGGCCAGGCGCAGGGCCAGCATGGTGGCGGCCTCGCTCTCCACCGTCAGGTCGGCCAGGACGTTGAGCATCAGTGGCTGGTCGATCAGCAGCCGACCGAAGGCGGAGCGGTGACGGGCGTGGTGCACGGCCTGCACCAGTCCCTGCCTCATCGAGGAGGCCGAGCCCACCACGCAGTCCAGGCGGGTGTGGTTCACCATCTCGATGATGGTCCGCACCCCCTGGCCCTCCTCGCCCACCAACTGGCCCCAGACGTCCTCGAACTCGATCTCGGAGGAGGCGTTGGACCTGTTGCCCAGCTTGTCCTTGAGGCGCTGGATGTGGATGCCGTTCAGCTCACCGGAGGGATCGTGGCGGGGTACGGCGAAACAGGAGATCCCCCCCGGGGCCCGGGCCAGCATGAGGAACAGGTCGCTCATGGGGGCCGAGCAGAACCACTTGTGGCCGGTGAGGCGGTAGCTCCCGTCAGCGGTGGGAACGGCGGTGCTGGTGTTGGCCCGGACGTCGGAGCCCCCCTGCTTCTCGGTCATGGCCATTCCGGCGATGGCCCCGTTCTTGGCTTCGGCCGGCAGGGACCGGGGGTCGTAGATGTCGGACTCCAGCCGGGGCTCCCAGATGGAGGCCACCTCGGGCTGGTGTCTCATGGCGGGCACGATGGCGTAGGTCATCGACACCGGGCAGGTGTGGCCGGTGTCGACCTGACTCCAAACGAAGAACCGGGCGGCCCGGGCCACGTGGGCCCCGGGACGGGGATCCCGCCAGGGCTCGGCGTGGAGACCGTTGGCCACCGCCGTCTCCATCAGCCGGTGGTAGTGGGGGTGGTACTCCACCTCGTCGATACGGTGGCCGAACCGGTCGTGGGTGTGGAGGACGGGGGGATGCTCGTTGGCGTTGAACCCCCACTCGATGGCCTCGGCCGAACCGGCCAGGCGACCCAGGGAGACCAGGTCCTCCGACGCCCACTCGGCCCGATGTCTGCCGACCCCGGCCACCAGGGTGCGATCGGTGGAGTAGACGTCGTAGTCCACCAGGGGTGGAGGCTGGTTGATGACCTCGTGGGTAGCCATACCGAACCGTACCCCCAACATGATTCGGTGGGGATCCGGGGGCGGACCCCTGGTCGGTTCGGCTCAGAGCGAGGCGGCCAGGTCCAGGTAGGTTTCGGCCAGGGCCTCCATGGACGCCCGTACCTGATCGGGTTCGGCCGGCCACACGGTGAGGATCACCTGATCGGCCCCGACCTCGGCGTAGCGCCGCAGGACGTCGGGGTTCATCTCCTGGCCCGTCCCCTCGACCAGGTTCGGGGTGACGCTGATCTGAACCTCGTCGAGGGAGCGGCCCCGTTCGGCCAGGAGTCGCTCCAGGACCGGTAGCCGTTCGGCCAGATGATCGGGCCCGGCGTTGAAGCTGTACCAGCCCTGACCCCGGGCCGCGACCCTCCGGAGGGCGGCGTCGGACTCCCCGCCGATGTGCACGGGTATGTGGGGTTGCTGGATCGGTTTGGGGTACATGCGGGCGGGGGGCAGGTCGTAGTAGTCGTCGTGGTGCTCGGGCGCTTCCTCGGTCCACAATTTGGCGATCACGTCCAGGTAGGAGTCGGTGCGGGCGCCGCGATGCTCGAAGGGGACGTCGAGGGCCCGGAACTCCTCGGCCAACCAGCCGATTCCGACCCCCAGATCCATCCGGCCACCCGAGAGCCAGTCGACGTTGGCCGATTCCTTGGCCGTGTACACCGGGTTGCGTTGGGGAATCAGGCAGATTCCGGTGCCCAGGCGCACGGTGTCGGTGACCGCCGCCAGGTAGGCCAGGGTGGTGAAGGGCTCCAGCACCCCGATCTCCCCACCCACGGGGAAACTGCCGTCGGGGGAGTAGGGGTACTTTGATTCGTACTGGTCGAACAACAGGGCGTGCTCACCCAGCCAGATGGAGTTGAATCCGAACTCCTCGGCCGATCGGCCGAAGGCCTCCACTATGGGGCGGGGAGCCAGGGGGCTGGCCAGGGCGGCGAATATTCCGATCTTCACGGTGGGTCCTCTCGCTGGGGATCGACGGGGGTCAACGGGGTGGGCCCGTTCAGGGGCGGAAGGCCCCGGTACCGACCATGGCCACGACCATCACGCAGGGCTCGGGATGGGAGTTGCGCCAGGCGTGACGGGTGCCGTTCTGGATCACGGTGTCACCGGCCGCCAGGTCGACCGACTCACCCTCGTCGAGTTCCAGGGTGACCCGGCCCGAGACCACGTAGAGGTAGTCGACGGTGTCGGTGGTGTGCATGCCCGGGGCCTCGGGCTCCATGTGCCCCACCAGACCGGGGAGTTTGGACTCGATCTCGCCCAGGGCCGCCTCCAGGTCCTCGGGCAGGGCGGCGACACTGTCCGGGGGCACGGTGAACATCCCGAACCGGAATCCCCCCGGGGGAGGGAAGTAGTCCTTCCCGGGGGCGGGGGAACCGGAACGGGGGAGGGTGGCGGGGTCGTCGGCACCCCAGAGACGGTGGAACTCCATTCCGGGAAGCATGCTGACGGTCACCGGTTCCACGACCCTGTCTTGGGCGACGACGGATCGCCCGCCGGCGTCCCTTCCGGTGACGACTCTTCTCACGTCCATGATCTCCCCGGTCCCCTTTCCGGCCGGCCCCGTTGGGTCCCGACGCCAGCACCATCTCCTGGTGTCAGTGACAATACCATGGGGTATGGTATGGCCACCAAATCGGGCCGTTCCCACCGTCGGGCCGGTCCCCGCCGGGACTCAGGCCCGCGTGGCCCGGATTCGCCGCCGGAAGTGATCGGTCAGCTCGTCCAGGGCGGCTTCGAGATCGGAGGGGTTGAAGCCGGTGCTGCGGTTCTGGTAGCCGATCACCAGGGCCAGACCCATGCGGGCCGCGGTGGTCGCCGTCACCGGATCCAGACCGTCTTCCTCCCAGATCCGGCGAACCCGCAGTTCCCGGGCCTGGTCGACCCGCCGCTGGGTCTCCGCCACCCGGGGATTGGCGCCGGACCAGATCCTGATGGCCCTCTCGGCGGGGTGATCCAGGCCGAGGGTCGCGGCCACGATGGCCCGGCTGCGGGCCAGGGAGGAACGACTGGCCTCGGCCTGATCGAAGGGATCGGTCGTCTCCCGCGACTCCCAGTGGTCCATGAGGCCGTCCACGAAATCGGCCATACCCCCGAAGTGGTGGTAGAAGGATCCCTTGGTCACCCCCAGACGCTCGCACATGGCCTGGATGGTGAGGGCCTCGAAGCCCTGGTCCCTGAGGATGGACATGGCCGCCCCGAAGTAGGCGGCCGGGCTCAGTTGCGGGTCCCGGGCCATGGTCGCCCAAGTGTAGGGGTCAGGCGTCCGCCCCCGTCCCCGGTTTGGGAATGGCGCCCCCGTCCGGCTGGAGGCCGTCGACGGCGTCAGGCCCGTGTCCCCGGTGTGGGAATCGGAGGGTGTATCGCGGTGGACGGTCCGGCCGACTGGCCGAGGGTGGGCCACCTCCGCCTCCGCCGGGGAACCCGGGGAGAGTGGACGCGCGAAGCTGAGTTCGATCGACCGGTCCAACCGAGGATGGGAGCACCATGGGCAAGAAGGACGCTGTTGAGCAGGTCGAGGAGGACATGGTCCTCGAGGAACCCAGCGACGAGAACGGATGGGTCCTCCAGTCCGAGGAGACCCGCCCCCGCCCCAAGAAGATGAAGAAGGCCCTCTATGAGAGGGAACTGGCCAAGCTCTACATCGAACTGGTGAAGCTCCAGGCCTGGATCAAGGAGAGGGGCCTCAAGGTGGTGGTCCTCTTCGAGGGTCGCGACGCGGCCGGTAAGGGGGGGACGATCAAGCGGATCGCCGAACCCCTCAATCCCCGCATCTGCCGGGTGGAGGCCCTGGGCACCCCCACCGAGAGGGAGAAGACCCAGTGGTACTTCCAGCGCTACGTGCCCTATCTGCCGGCGGCGGGGGAGATGGTGCTGTTCGACCGCTCCTGGTACAACCGGGCCGGGGTCGAGCGGGTCATGGGCTTCTGCACCGACGAGGAGTACCAGGAGTTCCTGCGGTCGTGTCCGGAGTTCGAGCGGATGCTGGTGCGCTCGGGGATCATCCTCATCAAGTACTGGTTCTCCGTGAGCGACGTCGAACAGGAGCGCCGGTTCCAGAACCGGATCAACAACCCGGTGAAGCGCTGGAAGCTCAGCCCGATGGACCTGGAGTCACGGGCCCGGTGGGTGGAGTACTCCCGGGCCAAGGACATCATGTTCAACCACACCGACATCAAGCAGGCCCCCTGGTGGGTGGTGAACGCCGATGACAAGAAGAGGGCCCGCCTCAACTGCATCAGCCACCTCCTGAGCAGCATCCCCTATGAGGACCTGACCCCCCAGCCCATAGAGTTGCCTCCCCGGCAGGACAAGGGTGGCTACATCCGCCCCCCTCTGACCGACCAGTCCTTCGTCCCCGAGATCTACTGAGCCGGACCGGTGGATATCGATCGGCGAGGGCGTCACCGCCGACGTATCGAGACGGCCACGGGGGTGATGGCCTCCCCTCGCCGGGCCCACCGTCGCAATCCGACGACGACACTCCCCGCCGCGATCACCAGTCCCCCGATCCACAGCGTGGAGCCCAACGGATGGCGGCCGAAGGTCGCTCCCTGGTAGAAGACCGTCGCCACCAGATACGCCAGCCCGGTGGTCCACAGGGCCACGAAGGCGGCCCAGGGCCGTCCCGCCTCCCGGGTTATGGCCCCGAGGGTGGCCACGCAGGGCAGGTACAGGAGGATGAACAGGAGATAGGCGAAGGCTCCGATCCGGCCGTCGAACCGTGACGCCATGGCCCCGAACGTCGAAGACGACACCCCCTGCTCGACCGCCGCCGATTCCGATGACGTGACGTCACCGACGCCCCATCCGATCGGGTCGGTGACCGATCCGACCGCCCGGCGGAGACCGTCGGGGATGGTCGAGAGGGCCTGACCCACCGAGTCCCAGAAGTCGAAGTTGGGCTCGGACCGGCCGCCCGGGCTCCCGCTGGTGGCGAGATTGCCGTCGAGGGAGCCGTACAGGGAGTCGAGGGTGCCCACCACCACCTCCTTGGCCAGGGATCCGGAGAAGATCCCGACGGTCGCCGGCCAGTTGTCGTCGTGGACCCCCAGGGGTGACAGCACCGGGGTGATCGACCGGCCAACGGCGCTGAGGGCCGAGGTGTCGGTGTTCTCGTTGCCGAACGTGCCGTCGGTGCCCAGGGAGTTGAGGAACGTCAGGGCGATGACCATCACCACTATGACCCTTCCGGCCTGACCGACGAAGAGCCTCACCCGGTCCCGGGTCCTGAGCAGGAGACCCCTCAGGGTCGGACGATGGTAGGAGGGCAACTCCATCATGAAGCCCTCGCTCTCGCCCGGCAGGAGGGAGGTTTTCATGATCAGGCCCGTGGCCACGGCCGCCGCTATCCCGATCACGTACAGCCCGAACACCACGTTCTGACCGTTGGCCGGGAAGAAGGCGGCGGCGAACAGGGCGTAGACGGGTAGGCGGGCACCGCACGACATGAACGGGTTCATCAGGATCGTGAGCTTGCGCTCGCGTTCGGTTCGGAGGGTCCGGGTGGCCATGACGGCGGGGACCGTGCACCCGAATCCCACGATCATCGGCACGAAGGCCTTGCCCGGGAGTCCGATGGCCCTCATGGCCCGGTCCATCACGAACGCGGCCCTCGCCATGTAGCCGCTGTCCTCCAGGAACGACAGGAACAGGTACAGGGCCCCGATGATCGGGATGAACGTGGCGACGATCCGGATCCCGCCCCCCGCCCCGTCGGCGAGGAGCACCCTCGACCAGTCAGGGGCTCCGATGGAGCCGAGTACCCGGCTGAACCCGTCCACGAAGACGGTTCCGGCCAGTCCGTCGAAGAAGTCGACGAACGCCCCACCGAGGTTGATGGTGAACATGAACATCGCGTACATGACGGCGATGAACACCGGAATACCCCAGACCCGGGAGAGCACCACGCGGTCGATACGGTCCGAGAAGCTCGGCCCGGGTGTGGCGTCCCGGCCCACGACGAGGTCGGCCAGGGCGTGGGCGTGCCCCAACCGTTCCTCGGCGATGAGAATGTCGGGGCTTCTGCCCGCCCTGTCCTCGATGTCCTCGGCGGCCTCGGCCACGGCGGAGGCGATCCCGGGGCCGACGGTCTCCCGGGCGAGTGCGTCGCCCTCCAGCAGCTTCAGAGCGAGCCACCTGGCGTTGGCCCGGTTGGTGACCCCTTCGATGAGAGGTTCGAGCCTGCTGATGGCCTCCTCCACCGGTTCGCTGTGGGCCAGCGGAAACCCCTCGTCGTGGCCGGAATCGGTCAGTGAGAGGATGGCCCGGCCGAGTTCCCCCATGCCCCGGTGCTCGGTGGCCACCACCGGAATGGCCGGACATCCGAGGTCCCCGGCCAGGGCGGGGAGGTCGACGTCGATCCCGGCCCTGTCGGCCACGTCCATCATGTTGACCGCCAGGAGCAGGGGTATCTCCATCTCCAGTAGCTGGACGGTCAGATAGAGGTGCCGTCCGAGATTCGAGGCGTCGACGACGTTCACGAAGAGGTCGGCCTCACCCGAGAGCAGGTAGTCGCGGGTGATCCTCTCATCGAGGGAGTCGGCGTCGAGGGAGTAGATGCCCGGCAGGTCGACGACGGTGACCGTGCGGCCAGCCAGGTCGAAGCGACCCTCCTTGCGGTCGACGGTCACCCCCGGCCAGTTCCCGGTCTTCTGGCGAACCCCGGTGAGGGCGTTGAACAGGGCGGTCTTGCCGCAGTTGGGGTTCCCGACCAGGGCGATGGTGAGGTCGCCGGGTCCTGCCCGGTTCACCGGGTCCGCCCGGCACTCGGCGCAACCCATCAGTGTGGTGCCTCCACCTCGA
>JALSTE010000598.1 GCA_026983855.1 Acidimicrobiia bacterium | reverse complement strand
TCGTGGCCGTGGTGGGGGGCACTACCGTCGGGTCCCCGGTCAGGGCGGCCAGTTCCTCGGCCACCTGGCGGACGATCAGGTCGTCGAGGGCCAGTTCCTCATAGTCCAGGTCACTGATGTCGGTGGACTCGCCGGTGGCCCGTCCCCCGGCCCCGTAGGTCAGGAACACGAATCGGCCACCGGTGAACTGGGCCAGTTGGCGGAACACGAACTCGGCCTGATCGTCGGTGCCCGAGGAGGCCACCGGCAGGATCCTGATGCCCCGGCGGGAGGCGTCGATCATGGAGTCGGTGTAGGGGACGGGCACCTGCCGATCCACGTGGGGAGGGGCGTCGGCGATCAGGAAGACGAGCTGCACGGTGGTGGCCGGATCCCGCCACGAGGGGGCGGAGAGGACCTCCGTCAGGGCCTCGTCGAGGGCCTCGGGGTAGTCCCCGCCGCCGGCTGCTACCACCTCGCCCAGGGCCCGGTCGAAGGCCGCTATGTCATCGGTCAGGTCGAAGGTACGGGTCAGGAACGAGTCCTGCTCATCCCGGTACACGGTCATCCCGAAGCGGACGTCGGGGCTACCGGGCAGTTCGCCGATGCGGGCGGCCACGTTCGACACCGTGGCCTTGAGCTGGGCTATCTCGTCGTCCATGGAGCCGGTGACGTCGAGGAGGAACATGATGTCGAGGGCCACGGGGCCCTCCACCCCACCGGGTCGGGGGAGGGTCAATGAGACCGTGTCGCCCGGGCCGGCGCTGACCGTCTCGCCCTCAACCGTCACCAGGTAGGGCCCCGGCCCGGCGGCCAACGCCACCGGGTGGAAGAGCACCGTTCCGTCGGCGGTGGTGAGCAGGGTCGTGGTGGTGGGATCACCCTGGATCACCACCTCGGCCCCTGACACCGGCAGGCCGTTGTCACCGGTCACCGCTATGACGACCCGCCCGCTGGGGTCGAGTTCCCGGAAGGCGATGCCGAGACCGATGATCCGCTCGCGGTAGTCGAGGTATGCCCCTAGGTCCTCGTTGTCGTCCACCGAGCCTCCGGTGAGGGGACCGTTGCCCCCACCGACGATCTCGGGGGACGGGGTCGGAGCGGCCACGTCCCCGGTGTCACCTGCGTAGTCGGCCGCCAGGGAGGCGCCAGCCCCCTCGGTCTCACCGGAGCGGACCGGGTCGTCCCCCACCCAGGGAGGCTCCCCGCCTATCCATCCCCCCGTCTCCGGCGGGGTGTCGATGGTCGTCGTGGGAGCCGTGGTGGTGGGCCCCGCAGATGTGGACTCGGGTCGTTTCTGGCATGCGGCCGTGAGCAGGACCAGAACGGCGATCACGGCGACGACTCGGTGGTTGCTGAAGCGGGGCATTGGGGTCCTCCGGTGGGTTCGGTGTCCCTCAGACGACCATCGGCCCCCTTCTGGTTCCCCGAAAGGTCGGCGTCACCCCTCCACCGGCGCCCGGTTTCCTGCATCTGGGTCCACCCCCGGGCCTCCCACCAACCCCCTTTTCTGACCTGGTGGGACTCCCATGGCGTCCGTCGAGGTCATAGATCGGGGGGAGCGGGTGGAGCGGGGCGGGGGTGGGGTCCGGTCGCCAGGGTTCCCGGGGCCTCGGCCCGGACTCTCACGAGACCAGTGCCCCACTAGGGGCCGATGGTCAGGGTCCAGCCGGCGGCGATGCTGTCGACGATCATGAGACCGGAACGGCTGTCGACCGTCCCCCGGGTGGTTCCGGGGCCCTGGATCCTGGCCGCCAGACCGCCGTGGTCGTCGGTGGGGAACCACCAGATGTCGGTGTTGGTGTAGTAGGCGTCCGTCTCCGGTCGGGCGTCGACGGTGATCGTGAGGGCGCTGTCGGATTCGGAGGGCGGTAGGAAGAAGACCTCGGGTCCGATGGCGGAGAACGTCTGATTCCGGGCCAGCACCGGGGCGTGGGCCAGGGTCTGGATCCCGATGGTCCAGTGGACGCCCTGATCGGCGTAGACCAGCAGGAACCCCGATTCCTCGGGGTAGCCCATCCTGAGGGGGCCGTCGAGGAGGGTCACCCCGGAGCGGGCGTCGACCCGGTCCAGCCTGATGACGCCACCCAGGCCACGGTTGTCGACACTGATCTGCCCGATGTCGAACCGTCCCGGGCCGTAGACCGTGTAGCGGAGGAGATTCACCCCCGGGGCCGGCTTGCGGATCCCGATGTACTGCTCGCCGACACCGCGGTAGACCATCTGGGCCAGGTACTCCGTGGCCCCGAAGGGGATCGTGTAGCCCACGGAGTCGATCATGATGTACCCGGAGCCGTCGGCCATGGAGTCGACCGCCACCACTCCCTCGAACCCGGCTCCGCCCAGACTGCCCCGGAAGCGGGCGGTCCCGAAGGTGAATATGCCCCCGTCGGCGGCCACCATCAGGTATCCACCGGCCTCGGGAATCACCCCGACCACCGGTTGATCGAGGGTGACGCCCGGGAGTACCCCGGGTACCGAGCCGTAAAAGACGGCGTCACCGAAGGTGAAGATCCCTCCGTCGGCGGCGACCAGGAGGTAGCCGCCGCCGGTGGGTGAGGGGGCGATGCCGATCACCGGGGCCCGGAGGGTGACACCGGGCAGCACCTCGGGCACCGACCCGTGGAACCGGGCCGTCCCGTAGGTGAAGATCCCCCCGTCCCCGGCCACCATGTAGTAGCCGAGACCGTCGGGGGTGGCCACCGCCGACACCACCGGCTGGTCGAGGTTCAGATCCCGGGCGTCGCCGAGGAACGGGGCATTGCCGTAGGTGAACACCCGGCCCCGGTCGGTGAACAACCAGTAGCCGTCGGCCTGGGGAAGGGCTGACAGGCCGATGAGTTTCTCGCCCGGCTCCAGGGGTGGGTTGTCCCCGAGATGGGGGAGTTGGTCCCGGGCCTCCACCCAGCCGCTGGCGTGGGTGATGTACACCCCGGCCGTCCCCTCGCTGGGCTGCACGATGTCGATGTCCACCACGTCACCCCCGGCGGTGGCCCCGGCCGGACGGGGGACGACAAGCCCCGCCAGGACCGTGATCGTGACCACCATTGCGACGGGCCACGGTGACCGGCGCCGTGGTGACCGGTGCCGTGCCGCCCTCCGATCGTCGAGTCTCCCGTTTGGTTTCCGTGCACCACCGTCGTAGCCCACCGGTTCTCCAGTCGCCGAGCCGTCTCGTGCCGACGAGACCCGTCGACAACTTCTCCGGGGCAGATGCCCTGAATCACGAATCGGCCGCGGGCCTGGGTCTCGTTAGCACCGATGAGTGTCGATCGGTATCCATCGGCTTCGTGGGTCGGGCTCCGATCAACCCACCGCCAGGGCCCAGGAGGTGGAGCTGGTGTCCACCACCACCAACCCGAAGGAACTGCTGATCAGGCCCTGTGAGGTGAAGGGGCCGATCTCGTTCACGACGAGGTCGGAGAACCCGGTCTCGGGGTACCACCACACGGCGGCGTGGTCGAACGTGTTCACGGTCAGGGTGAGGGTGGAGGCCCCGGTGGATTCATCGACGAAGAACACGTCGGGTCCTGAGTTGGTGAACGACTGACCGCGGGACAGCACGGGGGCGTGGGTCAGGGGGTGGAGTCCCACGGCCCAGGCACTGGTCGTGTCGGCCGTGATCTCCAGGAAGGCCGTCTCCCCCGAGTCTCCCCAGTCCAGCAGCACCAGCCCTGAACGGGCATCGGTGGCCCCCATGATCACGGGATAGTCGATGGTGTCTCCGATGGCGTCCTTGGCGGTGACGAAGAAGTTGCCTCCTCCCACCACCGCGAAACCCAGCAGAATCGGCCCGGTGTCGGGCTTCTCCACGGCCACGACCCGGCTGCCAACGCCGGTGTAGAGAACCATCCCCAGCGCGGCGGTGGACCCGAAGGGGTAGGTGACCCCGACGGAGTCGATCATGAGGTAGCCGGAGTTGTCGGGGACCACCGCCACTCCGACGATCCCCTCGGTGCCGGTACCCCCGAGGCTGCCGTGGAAGCGGGCGGTGCCGAAGGTGAATATGCCCCCGTCGGCGGCCACCATCAGGTATCCGGAGGGTTGGGGAATCACTCCGACGACCGGTTGGTCGAGGGTGACGCCCGGGAGCACTCCGGGTACCGAGCCGTAAAAGACGGCGTCACCGAAGGTGAAGATCCCTCCGTCGGCGGCGACCAGGAGGTAGCCGCCGCCGGTGGTGGAGGGGGCGATGCCGATCACCGGGGCCCGGAGGGCGACCCCGGGCAGGACCTCGGGAACGGACCCGTGGTACCGGGCCGTCCCGTAGGTGAAGATGCCTCCGTCCTCGGCCACCATGTAGTACCCGAGGCCGTCGGGGGTGGAGATGGCGGAGATCATCGGGGCGGCCAGGGCTATTCCGCCGGCGTCACCGTGGAATCCGGCGGCACCGTAGGCGAAGGCCCGGCCCCGGTCGGTGAACAGCCAGTACCCGTCCACGGTGGGGCGCACCGACAGGGCGATGATTCTCTCGCCGGGGAACAGGGCCGGACGGTCCCCGAAGTGGGGAAGGCCGTCGCGGGCCTCCACCCGACCGTCGGAGTGGGTGATGTAGACGCCTCCGGTGTCGCCGACCGGTCGGGCGTAGTCGATGTCGACGACGTTGCCCCCGGTGGCGGCGCCGGCCGGAGGGACCGTTCCCCCGGGGACCACCAGCAACATCAGGGCGAGGGAGGCAGCCAGCAGGGTCCGACCCACACGGCGGCGGAGACCGGGCAGCGGGGTGGGGGCGGTTTGCCGGTGGGAATGATGGATGGCCACGGTGGTCCTCCCGGGTCGAGGGTTCATGGGTCCTTGGGAAGGGGCCGTGACGGCTCGCACCGGAACGGGCCCGGCGACCCTCGGGAGGGACCGACGCATCGACGATGGTCTCATTCGGGCCGGGGACCTGTACCCTGGGGCCATCCCCCGGGAACCTTCCCGGGTGGCGTCGGCTCCCAGAGTCGGCGGGCCGTAGGTGAAACCCTTTCTCCGTCGGTCACGCTCCCACTGCCGCGACGCAGTCAGAGGCCCACCGGCCCAGCGGGGAGCATCCGACGGGCCCGTCGCATCCCCGCCCCGCACCACACAACCCCGCGCGGCGAAATCTCATGGAGTCACAACTTGTCATCCTCGACCATCGAATCCTCGACCTTCGGCGCGCTGGGAGTTCCCCCCGCCATCGTCGAGTCCCTCTCCGCCCGCGGTATCACCGGGGCCTTCCCCATCCAGGTCCAGGCCCTGCCCCCCGCCCTGGACGGCCGCGACGTGTGCGGCCGGGCCCCCACGGGTTCGGGCAAGACCATCGCCTTCGGGATCCCCGTGGCCGATCGGGTGAGCAGGGGCCGTAGGGCCCACCCCCACGCCCTGATACTCGCCCCCACCCGTGAGCTGGCCGCCCAGATCCAGGAGGAGCTGGCCCAACTCCTGCGGCCCCGGAACCTGACCGTGGCCTCATTCTTCGGCGGGGTGGGCTTCGGGCCCCAGCTCAAGGCCCTGCGCAACGGGGTCGACGTGGCCGTGGCCTGTCCCGGCCGCCTCATGGACCTGATCGACAGAGGTGAGATGGTGCTCGACGAGGTCGAGATCGCCGTCATCGACGAGGCCGACCGCATGGCCGACATGGGGTTCCTGCCGGTCGTGAAGAAGATCCTCGACCAGGTACGGCCCGACCGCCAGACCCTGCTGTTCTCCGCCACCCTCGACGGTGACGTGGACACCCTGATCCGGCGCTACCAGCACGATCCGGTGCGCTGCGAGGTCATCCCCGAGGTCGAGCACGAGGACCGCACCACCCACCACTTCGTGGAGGTCGACCGGTCCGAGCGGGTGTCCCGGACGGCCCAGCTGGTTGACGAGCACGGCTCCACCGTCGTGTTCTGCCGCACCCGCCACGGGGCGGACCGGGTGGCCCGCCAGCTCAAGAAGCACGGGGTGAGCGCGGTCCCGATCCACGGTGGCCGGTCCCAGGGGCAGCGAACCCGGGCCCTCTCGGCGTTCACCGACGGGAAGGCACAGGCCCTGGTGGCCACCGACGTCGCCGCCCGCGGTATCCACGTGGACGACGTCGGCTGTGTGATCCACTTCGACGTGGCCGGTGATCACAAGGACTACGTGCACCGCTCCGGTCGCACCGGCCGGGCCGGGGCCGAGGGAGTGGTGGTCTCCTTCTTCACCCCCGATGACACGGCCCAGGTGCGTCAGATCCAGCGGGCCCTCGACATGCCGACCCTTCCCGGTGGTGGTGGTCGTGGGAAGCGGCCGTCCGGGGGCGGTTCAGGCGGCGGCGCCAGGTCCCGTAACCGTCGGTCGCGGGGCTCGGGGTCGGGTGGTCGCCCCTCCGGTTCCGGCAAGGGGGCACCGAAGGGAACCTCATCGAAACGCACCCGCACCGCCTCACCGGCCGGTTCTGGCGCCTCCGGCGGTGGCCGTACCGGTTCGGGTCGTCCCGGGTCCGGGGGTGGTGGATCGCGCCGATCGGCTCCGGGTCAGTCCCGCCGCCGCAGCCGCCGCTGAGCCTCCGATCGAGGCTGGTTGGCGTGCCGCCGACTCGTGGCCGACAGGGCCGGGATTGCTAGCTTTCCGCCCATGAGAACCGTGCGGATTCTCCTGGTGGTCCCGATCCTGTTGGTTCTGCTGGGTGCCTGTTCGGGCCGGGGTCCCGACGGTGCCCCGGTGGCCGAGCGTCCCCTGGCCCCGGACCAGACGACCACGTCCGGGTCGGTCCCCCCCGCCACCGAGCCCCCGGTCGCGACCACGGCGGTGCCGATCGAGATCCCCGACGATGCGATCGACCTGACCGGGCAGGCGAGGGTCACCGTCGTCATCGAGGACAACGTCTTCGTCCAGAGATCGATAGTGGTCACCGCCGGTACCGAGGTGGAATGGGTGAACAAGGGTCGGAATCCCCACAACGTGACCCCGGCGGAGGATGGGGCGTTCGAGCCCCTGGCGACGGCGGTGTTCAACGACGGGGGCAGTGGCAGCCGCACCTTCGACACCGGGACCTTCGCCTATTACTGCAGCATCCATGGATCACCCAACCGGGGACAGCGGGGAACGGTGTACGTCGTCCCCTGACCGGAGCGGAGGCCGCAACGGGAATTGGTCATGTCCACCCCCTGCCCCTACCCTCCCCGTCATGAGGGGGAAACTCGTTCCGGCGGTGATGATCTCGTTCGGCCTGCTGGCCGCGGCGTGTGGTGGGGGAGGTACCACCAGGGCGGACGAACCCGCCGCCGGCCAGTCGACGGTGGCCAGCACCACGACCGTCACACCGACGACGGCGGCACCGCAGACCTCGGAGCCGCCCACGACCGCGGTCGAGACGACGACCACGACCATCGACGACAATCCCCTGGGCGCGCTGAGGGTGCCCGATGAATTCGCCACCATCCAGGGGGCGGTGGACGCGGCCGAGCCCGGGGATCTGATCCTGATCTCCCCCGGTGTGTACAACGAGGCGGTCATCGTGGAGACCGACAACGTGGTGATCCGGGGTCTGGACCGCAACGAGGTCATCCTGGATGGTGAATTCGACGAGAGCCGACCCAACGGCTTCACGGTCTTCTCCAACGGGGTGGCGATAGAGAACCTGACCACCCGCAACTACGTGAACAACGGAATCTTCTTCACCGGTAGCTATGACGACGACATCATCCTCACCGGCTATCGGGCCAGCTACATCACCGCCCACAACAACGGTGACTACGGGGTCTACGCGTTCAACGCCACCGAGGGTCTGATCGACAATGTCTACGGTTCGGGTCACCCCGACTCCGCCGTGTACGTGGGCCAGTGCCAGCCCTGCAACGTGATCGTCAGCAACATCCTGGCCGAGAACAACGCCCTGGGATACTCGGGCACGAACTCCGGGGGAAATCTCTGGGTCATCAACAGCGAGTGGCGCAACAACCGGGTGGGAATCGTTCCCAACACCCTCAACAGTGAGGAGTTGTCCCCCCAGAGAGGGGCGAACTTCGCCGGCAACTACGTCCATGACAACGGCAACGAGGCCACACCCCGCAAGAACAGCGACTGGGATCTGGCGTTCGGGGTGGGAATCGTGGTGGCGGGGGGCAACGACAACCTCATCGCCCGCAACCTGGTCACCGGGAACGCGAACGTCGGAATCGCGGTGTCGTTCTTCCCCGACGGGGAGACCCTGTGGTCGGCGGGAATGAACCAGGTTCGCGACAACGTGGTCACCGGCAACCCCACCGATCTGGTCCTCCTCGCCTCCCAGGCGGACGGAAACTGCTTCGCCGACAACGAATTCGAGACCTCGGCCCCGTCGAACATCGAGAGTGTGGCGGGATGTGACGGTGAAACCGGGGAGTATCTCGACAACTACGCCATTCCCGACCCCAGCGATCTCGGGACCGTGGACTACACGGAGGTCCCGCCCCCCGGGCCCCAACCGAACATGGCCGATGCCGACACCGCCCCACCCCGCCCGGCGGTGGACATGATGCCGAACCTCACGATCGAGGACATCTCGGTCCCCGAGATGTAGGGCCATGACGTCGGGGCCCCCACAGGTGGTCACCACCGGTGGGAACTGAGCAGGAGGCGTCCGGTGGTGGTCCCGCCCCCCGCTGGACGCGGGTGGGAGCCCTGGCCCTGGTGATCGTGACCGCGCTGTCGGTCTGGTGGTTCACCCGTCCCTCTCCCCCTCGGCCGCCGGAGAGGATCACGATTCGGGAACTCCCTGATCTCGAGGTGCGGCTCGGAGGCCTGACGACAACCTTCGAGGTCTCGGAACGGTCGTTCAACCTGGCGAATCGGAACATGGGCCTGGAGGCCCAGCGGATATTCGGGCTCAGCAACGACGTGTTCGAGGGTGACTTCACCGAGGAATCGGGCCTGGGGCCGCTCTACTCGGCCACCCGGTGCACCGGTTGCCACATCAACAACGGCCGCAGTCCGGCGCCGCCGTCGGGCGAGGTGACGGGCTCCCTGTTCACGGCGCTGCCCGGGAACGTGGCGGCCAGGCAACTGGTCGGTGACCACTTCGACAGCTTCTCGGTCTCCGGTGGGGCCCCTGAC
>JALSTE010000597.1 GCA_026983855.1 Acidimicrobiia bacterium | reverse complement strand
CGGTGGCCGCCGCCCGGGCCGCGGTCAGGGGACTGATCGAATCCCGGGACCACCGCCCGACCGTGAGGTCCCTGCAGGACTACCACCTCGACCTACCGGGTCGCGGTCGGTGATGGGGCGGACCCGCCGGGTGGCCGGGCCCGACATGGGCGTCGAGGTCGGCGGGGTTCGTCTTCCCGACCCGGTGATGACGGCGGCGGGTACCTCGGGGTACGGGGCGGAGCTGGCGGCCTACGTGGACCTCTCCCGGTTGGGGGCGGTGGTGGTGAAGTCCCTCTCCGCCGGGCCCTGGGCGGGGAATCCCGCCCCCCGCATCCACGCCACACCGGCGGGGATGATCAACAGTGTCGGTCTGGACAACCCCGGGGTGGAGGCCTGGCTGGAGGAGTACCTGAACCCCCTGGAACGGGCCGGGGCCCGCACCGTGGTGAGTCTCTGGGGTCGGAGCCTGGGTGAGTACGCCCGGGCGGCGGAGCTGCTGGTTCGCGGTCTCGGGGCCCCGGGCGGGAGTTCGGTCGTGGCGGTGGAGGTGAACGTGAGCTGTCCGAACCTCGAGGAGCGCCGGGGAATATTCGCCCACGACCCCGACATGACGGCCGGGGTGGTGGCGGCCTGCGTAGCCGAACTGGCCCCAGGGGGCCTTCCGGTGTGGGCGAAGCTGAGCCCCAACGTCACCGACCTGGTTCCCATCGTGGACGCGGCCATGGGGGCGGGGGCCTCGGGAGTCACCCTGGGAAACACGCTCCTGGGCCTGGTGATCGACACCGAGGCCCGCCGTCCCCTGCTGGGGGGCGGGGGCGGGGGTCTGTCGGGCCCGGCGGTGAGGCCGGTCGCGGTCCGTAACGTGTTCGAGGTCCACGCCCGGAGACCCGATGTGCCGATAGTGGGCGTGGGTGGGGTCGCCACCGGGCGGGACGCCGTGGAGTACCTCATGGCCGGGGCCCGGGCGGTGCAGGTGGGAACGGCGTCATTCGCCGACCCCCGGGCATCTACCATTGTGAGTGATGAACTGACCACCTGGTGTGAGACACACGGGGTGGGTCGGGTGAGCGAGATCATCGGAGCAGCACATGAGCACTGACGTCGCCGGGTCCGAGGTAGTCACCAGCGTGCGTGACCGCCTGGCCCTGGCCCTCGACGTGGACGACCTGGTGGCCGCCACCCGGATCGCCCGGGAGCTGAAGCCCTACTTCGGGGTGGCCAAGATCGGACTGGAGTTGTTCAGCGCCAACGGACCCGACGCGGTCGGGGCCCTGGCCGACATGGGTTTCGAGGTGTTCCTGGACGCCAAGCTCCACGACATCCCCACCACGGTGGAGAAGGCGTCGCGGGTGCTGGGGGCCCTGGGCGTCAACTACCTCACCCTTCACGCCTTCGGTGGGGCCGACATGCTCAGGGCCGGGGTGAGCGGCCTGGCCGATGGCGCCGACAAGGCGGGCCTGGCCCCGCCCACGGCCCTGGCGGTGACCGTCCTCACCAGTGACGACACGGCCCCCTCCCACATCCTGTCCAAGAGGATCCAGGCGGCCCTGGAGGGTCACTGCGGTGGGATCATCTGCGCCGCCTCCGACGTGCACGAGGCCCGCCAGTACGCCCCGCGGTTCCGTATGGTGGTGCCCGGGATCCGTCTCGAGGGTGACGCCGCCCACGATCAGACCCGTATCTCCACCCCGCGGGCGGCGGTGGAGGCGGGGGCCGACATGCTCGTCATCGGTCGCTCGGTGACCGCGGCGCCCGATCCGGTGGCCGCCGCCACCCGGGTGGTGGCCGAGGTCGAGGACGCCCTGGCCGACTGAACCGGTCTCCGGTGGTGGACCGGGGACGATACTGAACCGGTCTCCGGCGGTAGACCGGGGACGATCAAGTATCGTGGTCCCATGACTACTCCCCCATCGCTCACCCCCGAGCAGCGACAGG
>JALSTE010000596.1 GCA_026983855.1 Acidimicrobiia bacterium | reverse complement strand
ACGTCGAGACCGCCCCCCGGATACCGATGTCCTCCATGGCGTCGGCCACCCTTCCGGGGTGGGCCACGGTGCCGGCCTCGATGACCGTGGTCACCCCCGCCAGGAGGCTCTCCACGCAGGAGAGGAGGGCACTGATCTCGTCGTCGTCACCGCTGTGGTGGGTGTGGAGGGGCACCGCCCACTCGAATATGGACTCCTCCGACCCGATGTCATCGGGAATCATGCTGTGGGCCAGGCGGTCGCCGGTCAGGTGCTGATGGGTGTTGACCAGTCCGGGGGTCACCACCCGGCCCGTGGTGTCAATGACATCGGCCCCCCGAAAGTGCCCCAGAACGGTTTCGGAGTCGCCCACCTCCAGAATCCCGGTGGGGGAGAATGCCACCGCGCCGCCGACCAGAGCCTCCCGGCGACCGTCCATGGTGAGCACGTCACCCCCGGCCAGGACCGTCACCGGTTCATCGGTGGGATGCTCCGAATCGTCGAGCGTCAAGATGTTCTCCCCGGGATGGCCGACGGTGGCTTGGTGCCGCCTCGGACCGGCAGGATAGGCTGAACTCGATGGTCTGACCATCAGCCCAAGAAATTGGGGCCCAGCACGAGAGATTCCAGCGACGGTGCCGGGCCCGAAGGGGGACGAGGTACGTCATGAACACCACCGGACCGATGTCGGCGGAGGAACTGCAGTCGGGGAGGTTCGTCCACCGCGAGGCCCTGACCCACCAGTGGCACGGGGTGGCCCTGGCCCGCGACGTCGACACCCGACCGGTGTCGGTGACCCTGCTGGGCCGGGACTACGTCCTCTGGCGGACACCCGGGGGATCGATTTCGGCCGCCCCCGACAGCTGTCCCCACCGCAACGCCCGTCTGTCGCGGGGCTCCATCCGCACCGACGGCTGTCTGGCCTGCCCCTATCACGGTTGGGCGTTCGACCCCGGGGGGCGGTGCGTCGACATCCCCTCCTCGGGGCCTGACGCCCGTGTCCCTCCCCGGGCCCACCTCGAGGTCACGAACTGCGAGGTTCGCCACGGACTGGTCTGGCTGTGCCCGGGCACCCCGCAGGGGGACATCCCCTCCGTCCCCCAGGAGGACGATCCGAGCTTCCGGCGAATCAACAATCCGGTTCAGGTGTGGGCCACCTCCACCACCCGGATGGTCGACAACTTCCTGGACATTTCCCACTTCTCCTACGTCCACCGGGGCACCTTCGGGGCCACGGTCGATCCCCTGGTCGCCCCGATCGAGGTCACCGAGCTGGCCGACGGCTACACCGGCTACGCCTACGAGACCCGGGTGGGCAACCCGTCCGCCGCCGCGGTGGAGGTCAGTGGCCAGACCGAGACCGAGGTCGATCGCTGGATGACCTCGGGCTACCACCTGCCTTTCACGGTGCGCTCCACCATTCGCTACGCCGACGGTCTCGAGCACATCCTGCTGCTGGTGAGCACCCCCAGGGACGACGTCACCAGCTACTTCACCTTCGTGGTGTGGCGCAATGACGACTTCCGGGTATCCGCCGAGGACGTCGTCCAGTTCGACCGTCGGATAGGGGCGGAGGACCGGGCCATGCTGGAGACGGTCCCCGGCCCCCTGCCCCTGGGCAACGACGGGGTGGTCAGCGTGCAGTCCGACCGGTGCTCGGTGGACTGGAAGAGGCACCTGGTGGAGATGCTCGAGGGCTGAGGCCACCCCCACGCGCCCATCAACCCCCCCACACCCCCATTTCTGAGACCCACGGACCGCCACACAGTCCCCCCACTCACAAAACGGGATTGTCCAATCCAGGGCGGTGATCCAGGATCCCTCATCGCTTGGTGTCGGTGCCCCCACCAGGGTTAGCATTCCGCCACGATCGAAGCCTCACGGCGGGAAGGGTGGCAGGTGATGGATCATTTCGGACGGGCGAGTCGCGTCTTGGCGGTC
>JALSTE010000595.1 GCA_026983855.1 Acidimicrobiia bacterium | reverse complement strand
TCCGGGGTCCCGGCTGCCGACGAATCTGAACACGTTTCGTGGTTATGAGCACACTCTGGGACGTCAGGGAGTACTTTCGGGCCCGTGGACAGTCTTGGCCTGATCGAGGAGTGGCCGGTTCGGAACGCGGCCGCCGCCGTTCTGGCCCCGCAAGGGGTCGTGGAGACCCGCGGACCCTTGGAGCACGTGTTCGACCTGGCCTCGGTCACCAAGCCCCTGACGGCTCTGGTGATCCTGGTGGCGGTCGAGGAGGGTCTGATCGAACTCGATGAACCGGCGGGGCCGCCGCGGGCGACGGTGAGGCACCTGCTGTCGCACGCCGCCGGACTGGCGCCCGATCAGAGGCGGCTCATGACCGAGCCCGGCACCCGGCGCATCTACTCCAACGCCGGCTATGAGATCCTGGCCGATCTGGTGGCCACCCGGGCCGGGATGTCATTCGTGGAGTACTTCACCGAGGCACTGGTGGAGCCACTGGGGCTGGTCTCGACCTCCCTGGAGGGATCGGCGGCATTCGGGGCCCGGGGAAGTGTGGCCGACCTGCTGGTGGTGATGGCCGAGGTCATGAGATCCGATCCCGTGCTCCTGGACCGGGAGACGATGACGGAGGCCGTCTCCCCCCAGTTCCCCGACCTACCGGGCATCCTCCCCGGGTACGGTCTGCAGGACCCGAACACCTGGGGGCTGGGGTTCGAGATCCGATCCACCAAGCACCCGCACTGGACGGGGTCGCTCAACTCACCCCGTACCCACGGTCACTTCGGCCGGTCGGGCACGTTCATGTGGATCGACCCCGACCCGGGGGTGGGACTGGTGGTGCTGACCGACCGCCGGTTCGGGGACTGGGCCTACCCCCGCTGGCCGGCCCTGGCCGACCGGGTGCTGGACTCCCTGGCGGCCGATTGACGGATCGGGCCGGGCGAGGTCAGGTGACGGGGCGTCGGGTGACGTGGAATCCCCGTTCCAGGAGCAGGTCCATTACGTGATCGGTGTGGGGTCAGGTGACGGGGCGTCGGGTGACCCTGTATTCCCGTTCCAGGAGCAGATCGACGATCGGGCCGGGCGGGGTCAGGTGACGGGGCGTCGGGTGACGTGGAATCCCCGTTCCAGGAGCAGATCGACGATCTGATCGGTGTGGGTCGGGTCACGGGTCTCGATGACGACCTCGAGGTCGGTGGAGGTGGCGGCGATGTCGGTGGCCAGGCGACGGTGGGCGAGATCGACCACGCTGGCCCCGGCCTCGGCCAGGGCGGCGGTGACCGCGGCCAGGCTCCCCGGTCGGTCGCTCACGGTGATGGTCAGATGGGCCAGCCGGCCCTCGCGGACCAGTCGGCGCATGAGCACCGAGGCCAGGAGGCGGCTGTCGATGTTGCCGCCGCTCACCACCAGACCGACGCTATGGCCGGTGAACAGGTCGGGATGGGCGAGGACGGCGGCCAGGGCCGCCGCCCCGGCCCCCTCGACCACGGTCTTCTCGATGTCGGCGTACAGGGCCACGGCGTCCTCCACCTGATCCTCGTCCACCAGCAGGATCCGGTCGACGGCGGGTTTGAGGATCCGACGGGTCAACTCCCCGGCGGTCTTGACCGCTATTCCCTCGGCGATGGTCGGTGGGGCCGCGACCGGGGCCTCGTGCCCGGCCAGGGCCGCCGCCATCGAGGGGTAGGAGCGCATCTGCACCCCGATCAGTCGGACCGGGTGGGGGTGGTTTTGGGCGGCCAGGGCGATACCGGCCATGAGACCTCCCCCGCCCACGGGCACCACCAGGGTGTCGAGGTCCGGACGGTCAGCGAGCATCTCCGATCCGACCGTTCCCTGCCCGGCGATGACGTCGGGATCGTCATAGGGGTGGATGAACACGGCTCCGGTGTCGGCGAGGATGCGGTCGGTGGCCTCCCGGGCCCCGTTCAGGTCCTCACCC
>JALSTE010000594.1 GCA_026983855.1 Acidimicrobiia bacterium | reverse complement strand
ATCCGCTGTTCACTCCCCGATCCACCCCACGCCTCCGACCCCTTTCTCATCCCCGGCTGACCCCGATCCGGCACTCGCTCCCTCCATGGGCCACCATTGGCGATCATGACGAACACAGATGTCACCACCCTGGCCCGGTACCGCACCGCCGATCAGGGAGTTCTGCTCGACCTGGTGCGTTCCAATCCCCTCGACCTGGCGGTCGGGTCCTGCCCCGGCTGGACCCTGGCCGACCTGGCCGCCCATCTGGGTGGCGTCTACCGCTGGGCCGCCGCCACCCTGGAACTCGGTGAGCGGGCCCCGCGGGTGTCCTTCACCGGAGGCCCCGGGGAGCTTCCCGACTGGCTCGGCGAGTCCACGGAACTAATCGAGGCGGCCCTGGTGGAACATGCTCCCGACGATCCGGCATGGACGTTCGGCCCTGACGACGTGGCCGTGTTCTGGCACCGGCGGATGACCCACGAGACCTCGATCCACCGCTGGGACGCCCAGACGGCGATCGGAGATCCGGCCCCGGTGGACCCCGCCCTGGCCGTGGACGGTGTCGACGAGATCATGGACGTGATCATCCCCCTCAAGGTGGGGTCGACCATGCTGGAGGTGGGCCAGTCCGTGCACCTGCACGCAACCGACGTGGCCGGGGAATGGCTGATCGTGGAGGAGGCCGACGGTCTGACCATCTCCCGCCGACACGGCAAGGGCACGGTGGCGGCCCGGGGGACCGCCTCCGATCTACTCCTCTTCGTTACGGGTCGACTGGACCCGGCCCATCTGGAGGTCTTCGGCGATGCCGCCGTCCTCGGGGTGATGAGCCGGGCCTGTCACTTCTAACACCCGATCAGTTGATCCCGACCGTCAGATCCACCCTCAGGGGCTCATCGGCGTCGAGGTCCACTATCCGCTCCTTCCAGGAGCTGGCCTCGGCTATGTCCGTGGAGTAGCGGGCCTTGCGCCGGGCCACCCGGCCCTTCACCCCGTCGGGATCGATCGGTCCACCCTCGTACTGGCTGGTGATCCCCTCCTTCAGCATCATCAGGGCCTCCGAACGGAGCTGGGAGATCCTGGATTCCGTCACCCCGAGAAAGCGGGCCAGCTCCAGGGATGTTCTTCCCTCCAGGAAGTAACCCACGATCACCGTCCGGTGGCGCTCGGGCAGCAGCTTCACCGCATCCCGCAGGTATCCCCTCATCTCCCTCAGTTCCACCACCTCGGAGGGTTCGGGCTCATCGGGCTGGGCCAGGACGTCGACGAGGGTCAGGTCCTCATCGTCCTCGGGGGCCACGTCGTGATCCAGGGCCAGGACCACGGATCGGTGTACCCGGTCCTTGATCTTCTCCAACCGGGCCACGTCGATGTCCATGGCCTGGGCCACCTGTTCGACCGTCGGGGTGTGGCCGAGCTTGTTGGCCAGCCTCTGTTCGGTCTGTTCGAGGGTGCGGGCCAGATTCCGCACCGATCTCGGCGCCCAATCGGCGGCCCTCACCGAATCGAGGATCGCTCCCCGTATTCGCTGGGCGGCGAAGCGCTCAAATGGCACCCCCCGCGATTCGTCATACCGCTGGGCGGCCTCGACCAGCCCCAACGCGCCGGCACGGGCCAGCTCCTCACGCTCCACATGACGAGGAAAATGCACTGCTACCTGGAACACCACGTGTTTGACCAGGGGCAGGTTCGCCTCGATGCGGGCCGCGACATCCTTGTCAACGCCCATATGGGAAACAGCTCCCTCTGTTTCGAGTTGCGCGGATCCGGTGGGAACCCGCAAGGGAGCTATCGGCATCAGTCCCCCGGAGCTTGAGGACTTTGTGACAATCAGAACAGAAACCGGCCGATTCGGTTCCGGCGAGGAGCTCCGAGGTGGTCCACACCCCCGACATCCGCCGCCCAACCAGCCGCGGCCACCCCGCTCGTCACCAGAAGTGACCCGAGACCCTGATCACGAACTAGAGATGCCCGGCTCCCTCGAACACCGCGGCCTTCACACCCCTGCGGGCTAACTCGGCCAGCCACGGAGTTGCGTCATCGACCGCGGCCAACCCATGACTGCCGGAGAGTTCCCATTCTCCCGTGAGGAGCCGCGATACGGCCACCGACGCCACGGTTGCCGCCGCCGCCGCCGGGTTGTCCACCGCTCCGAGCACCACGGCCTCCCGTGAGGAACCGCGGATCCCCCGCACCTCAACCTTCACCCCTCCGGGACCACCGTCACGATGGGGACGCCGCATCATCGGGAGCAACGCCGTCAGACGATCCCGACGGGTGGCTGAGATCCGCGACGTGACCCGCCTGACCCCGGGAAACTCCGGCACCAGCAGAAGACTGTCGGCCAGAGCCCCCCGGTAACAGTCCAGAGCCCCCACCGGCTCGGGGAACCAGACCAACTCCCGCCCGGATCTACCGTTGCGGTCGACGAGCACCCCGTCGCGCCAGTCGATGGCATTGCCCCCCAGGGCCCGGTGATGCTGCCGGGCGCAGTCCGGCCCACCGGTGCCGGACTTGGCCACGTGGATCTCCTCCACACGGTCGAACCACCCGGCGGCGTGGCGAGCCAGCAGGCAGGTGAGTCCCGGGCCGTAGCCCGCACCCACCACGACACGCCGCTTCCTCACCACGGCCTCGGCATCGAGGTCGAGGAGATCCCTGACGTCGCCGATGGAATCACCCACGGACACGACATCGGCCCCGGCCTCGAGGGCCGACACCGCCAGATCCCCGTGATCCCCCGAGGCCACGGCCAGGACGACCACCGTCGCATCCAGCGCGTCCGGAAGGTCCCGGACCGGATCAACCCCGGGACCAACGGCCGCGGCCACCCTGGAGGCACGACCGGCGGTGCGATCGAACACGGTCACCGGTCCCACCTCGGGATCGGACACCAGCAGGCGCACCAGACGCGATCCGACCGCCCCGGCCCCGATCACCAGGACCCTCCGCCGTGACGACGAGGAGGTCAACGAAGATCCGGGCCGGAGAGCTCCCGCCAGCCTCCGTGACGTGGGGGCACCCCTCCACTGCCCCTGAGTCTGAGAACCGCGGCGACCAGGCCTCCGACCCCCACCGCCAATGCCGCTCGGCGGATCAGATTCACCATCGGGTTCTCCGTTTCGATCCGCCGGAAGCGGCCCCTGGGACTAGTCCGGTAGTGGGGCTAGCTGGATTCGAACCAGCGACCTCACCCTTATCAGGGGTGCGCTCTAACCAACTGAGCTATAGCCCCGGGGCTCGGAAATGCTACCCGCGGATCACACCAACTCCAAGAGACTCCGTGGATGAAGACCGGGGGTTCTGCGGTGATCAGCCCCATCGGTACCCGATGTGAACCGGGCCCCGAGACGACGAACAACCTCAGCTGCGGGCCGGGCGACCCAGATCCTCCTCCAGCACCGTGACCCGGACCCCACCGATGAGGTCGCTGATCAGGTTGAACACGATGGTCATGATCACGTTCAGGGCCGTCCCGGCGACAACCAGCACCAGCCCGATCACCTTGGCCCCGTCGAAGATCTCCTGCCCGTTGAACTTGAAGGTCTCGAAGGCCCCGACATCGACGATGAAACTCTCGATCTGGTCAACCAGGCCCGAACCGATGGCGGCGTTCCACAGGAGAACCCCGGCGGCCATGGCCGCCACGTAGAGGATCAGGTACATGAAGATCGAGAGCTTCAGGACCGACCACGGATCGATGTGACGAATCGTGCGCCGGACCCGGCGGGCCTTCATACGACGCCGCTGCCACCATGACCTCTGGTCCTGGGCCTGGGCGGCCGGAGTCACACCGACCACCGGAATCGGCCCGGACGCGAGAGGTTGGGCCCCGGGCTCGGTGGCGGCGGGGGACCCGGCATCAGTGGCCGGAGTCCACGGCTGATCCGTCACCGGCACCGTGGTCGTCATTCGGGCTGCGTCCTCGGCCGTGACCAGCGGGCGACCGGAGTTACGGGCGCGACGCCCGAAACGACGCCGGCCGGAGGGCCTCCCCGCCGGGGACGTCGTCATACCCACCGCCTTGGCGAACAGATCGTCGCCGCTCCCGGACTCGGGGGTCGCCACCGGAAAGGCGCCCTCCCCCGACTTGACCTCCACCGGGGTGTCGGTCGGTGTGTTCACTGATGACTCTGGCACACCACGAAGTGTACGGGATCGGATTCGGGCAAAGGGTGGCAGAGGCCGCTGTCGGCCGCCACCGCCACCAGTCGGGGTACGAAGGAGAGAGCCACGTCGATCGCCATGCCCTCCTCGTGACGACTCCGCCCCGGAGGGGCCACCGGATAGGGATTGTCGGCACGATTGGCCCACAGAACCGCCTGTTCGGCCCGACTGCGGTACCCCGACACCACCGGCACGGTCGTTCCCGTGAGCTGATCGGCCCTCCCCAGGGCGGCCAGCATCGCCGGAGCCAGTCCGGCCCGCGTCCCGGTTCCCCCCTCCGGGGGTTCCCGATGGGCCCGGGCCCGGGCCGTGCGTTTCCCGACCCTGACCGTCACCTCGAACCAGTCCGGGCCCCGCTCCCAATCGACCAGGAGGGCCCCATTGTCCGTGGCCAGCGTCCGGGCCCCCGGGAGTCCGTCCCGGGCCCCGGCCAGGGCGGCGGCGTCGGCCGCGGTTCGGGCCCGGGCGGCGGCCACCGCCACGATGGACATTCGACCCAGGCCCACGAGCAGCACTCCGACCAACAACACGGCCATGGCCACCAGCGGAGTCGCCTGGCCCGACTCAAATCCGTCCTCAATCGTCCCCACCCGGTCCACTGCGGATCCCTTCCCCATCCTGATAGGGGGAAGTTGGCCCGAGCCTAGGCCCGGGAGTGGTTCAGTTGGAAGGGGGTTCCTCCGATCCGGGGATCGCCGGTGGCGCCTCAGCACCCATGCTCACGTCCCGGGCGCCCTCCCCCGATGAATCACCATCGCCGACATCCACGGAATCCCCCGAAGAATCACCATCGCCGACCCCCACCGAGTCCCCCGATGAATCACCATCCTCGGCCGGGCTGGAGGGGGCCACCGCGGCCACCGTCTCCCCCTCACCCACGTTCATGACCTTGACACCAGAGGAGGAGCGACCGTGGAGCGCGATCTGATCCACCCCGGTTCGCATGAGGGTTCCCCGGGAGGAGACCAGCACCACCTCATCGGTGTCATCGACCATGTGGGCGGCCACTACGGCCGACCCCCGGTCACCGGACAGCCGAATTCCGATCACCCCCATGCCCCCACGGTGTTTCTCGGGGAACTGCTCCAGACGGGTGCGCTTGCCGTAGCCGCCGTCGGTCACCAGGAGCAGGGAAGCCCCCTCCCGGCCCACGGCACAGGAGACCACGTGGTCCCCATCACGCAGTTTCATGCCCCGTACCCCGGCCGCCGAACGGCCCATCGGACGGATCTCGTCCTCACTGAATCTCATGGTCTGACCCCGGGCCGACACCAGGAAGATGTCGTCATCCCCGGAGGTCTGCACGACCCTCACCAGCTCGTCCCCCTCCCTCAGGTTGATGGCGATCAGACCATCGGCCCGAGACTTGTCGTATTCGGTGAAGCGGGTCTTCTTCACCAGTCCGCCACGGGTGGCGAAAAGGAGGTAGGCGTTGGTCTCGTAGTCACGGGTGTCGATGATCGCCTGGATTCGCTCGTCGGCGTCCAGGCGGAGCAGGTTCACCACCGCCGTGCCCCGGGCCGTACGGTCCATCATGGGGATCTGGTGGGCCTTGATGCGGTACACCTTGCCCTTGTTGGAGAAGAACAGCAGGTAGGCGTGGGCCGTGGTGGTCAGGACGTCGGTAAGGAAGTCCTCGTCCTTGAGTCGGGCCCCCTGGACACCCCGTCCCCCCCGGCCCTGGGTGCGGAACGCGTCGGCGGCGATGGTCTTGATGTAGCCACGATCGCTCATGGTGACGACGAGATCCTCGTCGTCGATCAGATCCTCGATGTCCATGTCGCCGGGGTCAAAGGAGATCTCCGAACGGCGCCCGATGGCATGGGCATCGCGGATCTCGGTCATCTCCTCCTTGATCACCCCCCTGAGGATGTTGTCATCGCCCAGAATGGCCTCCAGCTCGGTGATGGTGGCCCGCAACCGCTCCAACTCCTCCTCCAGGTTCGTGCGCCCGAGGCGGGTTAGGCGTGACAACTGCATGTCCAGGATGTGGTTGGCCTGGCGTTCGCTGAACTCGAGTGGCTCGGCCTGGAGCCCGCTCAGAGCCTCCCGGCGATCGGCGCTGGCCCGGATGAGGGCGATGATCTCATCGATCAGGTCCAGGGCCTTCAGTAGCCCCTCGACGATGTGGGCCCGGTCCCTGGCCTGGGCCAGGCGGTACTCGGTGCGGCGGGTGACGACCTCTATCTGGTGATCGACGTAGGCCACCAGGGCGGCTCTCAGATCCAGGGTTCGCGGAACCCCGTCGACCAGGGCCACCATGTTCACGGCGAAGCTGCTCTGCAGGGGTGTGAACTTGAACAGGTTGTTCAGCACCACATTCGCCGGGGCGTCCTTCTTGAGTTCGATCACGAAGCGGGTGCGGCCCTTGGCGGATTCATTGCGCAGGGCCCGGATGCCGTCGATGATCTTGCGGTCGACGGCCTCGGCGATCTTCTGCTCTATGGCCTCCACCGAACTCTGATAGGGGATCTCGGTGACCACGATCTGGTCGCTTCGCCGGCCCTCGACGATCTCGGCCCGGGCCCGGATCCGGACCGACCCCCGGCCGGTGGCGTAGGCCTGGCGGATACCGGCCCGTCCCATGATCAGGCCTCCGGTGGGAAAGTCCGGGCCCTTGACGAACTCCATCAGATCCGCGATCTGGGCGTCGGGGTTGTCGATCAGGTGGATGGTCGCGTCTATGACCTCGGCCAGGTTGTGGGGCGGGATGTTCGTGGCCATCCCCACCGCAATTCCCTGGCTGCCGTTGACCAGGAGGTTCGGGAACCGCGACGGCATGACCGACGGTTCCTCCCTCTCACCGGTGAAGTTGTCGGTGAAGTCGACCGTCTCCTCGTCGATCCCCTCCACCATCTTCATGGCCAGTGGACTGAGGCGACACTCCGTGTAGCGGTGGGCGGCGGGGGGGTCGCTGGGACTGCCGAAGTTCCCGTGGGGGTCGATGAGGGGGTAGCCCAGGCTGAAGCCCTGCCCCATCCGCACCAGGGCCTCGTAGATGGCCGAGTCGCCGTGGGGGTGGTAGTTGGCGATGACGTCACCGACCACGGTCGAGGACTTCTTGTGGGAACGGTCGGGGCGCAGTCCGGTGTCGAACATGCTCCACAGAATCCGGCGGTGCACGGGCTTGAGACCGTCACGGGCGTCGGGCAGGGCCCGGGCCGTGATGACCGACATGGCGTAGTCCAGGAAGGACTGCTCCATCTCCTGTTGGATCTCTATGTCCTCCACCCCGGTGTGCCCGGAACCGGCCGGGATGTCGGGGCTGTCCGGTGTGTCGTGGTCAGTCATGTCGTGGCTCTCAGATGTCGAGGAAACGAACGTCGTGGGCGTTGGTCTGGATGAATTCCTTGCGCCTCTCGACGTCATCTCCCATCAGGGTGCTGAACACCTCATCGGCTATGGCGGCGTGATCCACGGAGACCCTCAGCAGGGTGCGCCGCTCGGGGTCCATGGTCGTCTCCCACAGCTCCTCGGCGTCCATCTCCCCCAGTCCCTTGAGCCTCCCGAACTGTTCCTTGTGGTTCGGGCGGGCCGCCAGGAAGAGGTCCTTGGCCTTGTCGTCCTTGAGGTACACCGTCTCCCGACCCACCTTGGTGGAGTACAGGGGGGGCTGGGCTATGTAGACGTGACCCCCCTCCACCAGGGCCGCCATCTGCCGGAAGAAGAAGGTCAGGAGCAGGGTGCGTATGTGACTGCCGTCGACGTCGGCGTCGCAGAGCAGGATCACCTTGTGGTAGCGGATCTTGTCCACGTCGAAGGTCTCCGCCACCCCCGCACCGATGGCCGAGATCAGGGCCTGCACCTCGTTGTTCTTGAAGATCTTGTCGATTCGGGCCCGCTCGACGTTGAGGATCTTCCCCCTGATCGGCAGGATGGCCATGTTGTGGGGGTTGCGGGCGTCCTTGGCCGAACCCCCGGCGGAGTCCCCCTCGACTATGTACAGCTCGGACTCCTCGGGGTCCCGGGAGGCACAATCGGTCAACTTGCCCGGCAGGCCCGCTCCGTCCAGGGCGGACTTGCGTACCGCCTTGCGGGCCTTCTGGGCCGCTATACGGGCCCGCTGGGCCGAGATGGCCTTGTTCAGGATCCGCTTGGCCTCGCTGGGGTGCTCTCCCAGCCAGTCGGCGAGGTTCTCATTGGTGGCCCTCTGGACCAGTGATCGCATCGTGACGTTGCCCAGCTTGGATTTCGTCTGACCCTCGAACTGCGGGTCCCGGAGCCTCACACTGATGATGGCGGTGAGCCCCTCCCGGATGTCCTCACTCTGGAGGTTGTCGTCCTTCTCCTTGAGCAGGTTGCGTCCCCGGGCGTAGCGGTTCACCGTGGCGGTGACCGCGGTCCGAAAGCCCTCCTCGTGCATCCCGCCCTCGATGGTGTTTATCCCGTTGGCGAAGCTGTGGATACCGTCGAGGTTGAACCCGGTGTTCCACTGGAACGCCACCTCCACCTCGTCGCCATCCTCCTCAGCCCGGAAGTGGCCGACCAGATCGAAGAGGGTCTCCCGGGTCCGGTTCAGGTGACGGACGAAGTCGACGATTCCCCCGTCGTAGCGGTACAGCCAGTGGTTCTCCCGCCCCGGGCGCTCATCGGTGAACTCGATGCGCAGTCCGGCGTTCAGGAACGCCATCATCTGCAACCGCTCGGCCAGGGTCTGGGACCGGAAGTCGACGGTGTCGAAAATCGTCGGGTCGGGCCAGAAGGTGACGGTCGTGCCGGTGTGTCCCGGCGGGGAGTCCCCGACCACCTCCATCGGCCCGGTGGGCTCACCGCCCCCGATGAACTCCTGGCGGTGATGCCTCCCGTCCCGGTCGATCTCGAGTACCAGTCGGGAGGACAGGGCGTTCACCACCGACACCCCCACACCGTGCAGACCACCGGAGACCTTGTACCCCCCTCCCC
>JALSTE010000593.1 GCA_026983855.1 Acidimicrobiia bacterium | reverse complement strand
GCGACACCGGGCCCGCCGTCGACCGCTCCGCCATCGAGGCCGCCGTGGCCGAGCTGGAAGGTGCGCCCCTGGATCACAAGATGCTCTCCCTGGCCGGACTGGCGGGGATCACCGGCGATGGCGTGCCCGAGCGCATGGCGGCCCTGAACACCATCTTGGATCTGCTGGAGTCCGGCGAGAGGGACCAGATCCTGGCCACCTTCGTGAACCTCATGAACTGACCCCCCTCCGGGACCACCACCCTCCCCCTTTTCTGACCTCGGGGGACGCCCACAGAGGTCCACCAGGTCAGAAAACCACCACCACCCCGATCTATGACCTCGGGGGACGCCCACAGCGGCCCACCAGGTCAGAAAAGCCTGAACTCCACCGATCTCTGACCTCGGGGGACGCCCACAGAGACCCACCAGGTCAGAAAAGGGGTCAGGAGTGGAGTAGCTCGGCCATCTCGCGGGCCAGGTAGGTGAGGATCAGGTCGGCCCCGGCCCTCTTGATGGCGGTCAGGTGCTCGAGGGCGGTGGCCGTACCGTCGATCCAACCCCGCTCGGCCGCCGCCTTCAACATGGCGTACTCACCCGACACGTGATAGGCGGCCAGGGGCACGTCGAACTCGTGGCGGGCCCGGGAAATGATGTCGAGATAGGCCAGGGCCGGTTTGACCATCACCAGGTCGGCCCCCTCAACCAGATCCAGACGGATCTCCTCGAGGGCCTCACGGGCGTTGGCGGGGTCCTGCTGGTAGCCCTTGCGGTTCCCACCTCCGGCGATGGTGACGTCCACCGCCTCCCGGAACGGGCCGTACTCCGCCGAGGCGTACTTGGCGCTGTAGGCCATTATCGGGATCAGTGAGTGACCCTCGGCGTCGAGGGCCTCACGGATGGCTCCGACCTGACCGTCCATCATCCCCGAGGGGGCCACCATGTGGGCCCCGGCCCGGGCCTGGGCCACCGCCGCCCGCCGGTAGAGCTCGAGGGTCCGGTCGTTGTCCACCTCCCCGTCGCGGACCACTCCACAGTGCCCGTGAGAGGTGTACTCGTCCACACACAGATCGGCGATCAGCACCACCTCATCGCCGAACCGTTCCCGCAGGTCGGCCAGGGCGACCTGAACTATCCCCTCCGGATTCCAGGCCTCCGAGCCGATCTCGTCCTTGTGCTCGGGGACCCCGAAGAGGATCACGGCCGGAACCCCGAGGGCCACCAGGTCGGCCACCTCGGCCACCAACGACTCCCGGGTGTGTTGCACCACCCCCGGTAGGGAACCGATGGGCCGGGGGGTGTCGATCCCCTCCCTCACGAACAGCGGGGCGATCAGGTCATCTACACCCAGCCGGGTTTCGGCGACCATGCGGCGCAGGGCCGGGGTACGGCGGAGACGACGGAGACGACGGGTGGGGAAGCTCACCCCACCGATGCTAGGGGCTGCCGGTCTCACCGCAGACACCACGCCACGAGCTCAGTTCCCATCCCCGGGTCCCGGTGTCCGACTCAACCACCAGGTGTCGCTCCACCCCCCAGGGCGTCGGCTCCGATCCCCCCACCGGAACCTCCAGTCCCCCACCGAGGTCCCCTCGTCGTTCCCAGGTGGGACCGCTCCACACCCGGCGGACCGGTTCGGGTCCGGTTCCGTCCCAGGTGTGGCCCCGCCACCCCTCACCATCGATGGCGATCTCGGCCGGACCTATCAACAGTTCCCCGTGCACCCGACAGGGCAGTTCCATGGCCCTGGGGCCGATAGTCAGGGGCTCGGCCGCGGCCTCCCACTCCAGGTCGAACCCGACGGGCACCAGCTGCCCCCACCTGCGGGACCGGGCCTCGTGGGGTCGGTCCACCATCACCCCGAACGCCTCCATCCCCAGCACCCAGCGGCGGATCGGTTCCTCGCAGCGGTGCTCAGCCCACATCCGCTTGGGTTTGATCTCCAGCGAA
>JALSTE010000592.1 GCA_026983855.1 Acidimicrobiia bacterium | reverse complement strand
CACCGGGGATGAGCTACCGGTGGGTGGAGAGGGTCAGGACTTGGGTCGAAGGTCGATCCTGAGGGTGAGTACACCGTCCTCGATGGAGGCCTCGGCGTCCCCCACGATGGCGAAGTCCATGTAGTCCCTCTGGGCCGCCTCGATGAAGAGCCTCCGCTCATCCCCACCCACGGGTGGCAGGGGCCGGTTCTTCACCGCCCGGGCCCGGTCCCGGAAGCGCTCGATCATGGCCTGGGCGTCGAACTCGTCGGACATGGCCCCACGCTACCCCTCACGGGGAGGGGGTGGGTGGCCCCGTCACCGGCCACCGGGAGGGGTGTCCGCCGTTGCCACCCCACCCGGGCGGGCACGACCCGGGACTACGCCTCAGTGGGCGGGGGCAGGGCTGGGCTGGACGCTGCGAGACGGCGTCCTGGGGTGCTACCCGTGTTCGGGCGGGGGCAGGTAGCCGCGCCGGGCGGGGGGAACGGTGGCCTTCCAGTAGAACCAGGTCAGGATCCCCATCAGCAGGGCCAGGGACACCAGTCCCACGGCCAGAACCTTGTAGGGGGCCGTTCCGTCGGACGTGGCTCTCTGGGTTCCTGCTCCCGGCTCGCCCTGGGGACCGCCCGGGGACTCGACCCGGGCCGCGACCGGAGAACCGGCGGCGGCCGCCGTCGCCGGGCCCCGGTACACGACTCCCATGAGGAGAACCATCAGCACGGCCATCACCTTCACGACCCACCTGGATGATCTGGTCCGCGGTCCCGCCATGACGTCAGCCAGGGTACCCGTCCCACCCCGGAAGGAGCCCAGCCCTCACGACCCGGGGACGGCCGACCCCACCACTCCCCTCCGAACGGCCCCCCGGTGGGACCTCAGTGCTGGTGCACCGGACACCAGTAGGTGGTGCGCCCCCCGATGACGTCCCTCCTGAGCTCGGCTCCGTCCAGGGGACAGTGACCCCCCTCGTGGCGCTCGGCGTGGAGTTCACTGGTGTGGGAACCACCCCGGGCCCCCAACTCGTCCAGGGAAGCCCTGATGGCCCCCAGCAGAGAATCCACCTCGTGGGGGTCGAGGCTCCCGGCCGGTCGATGGGGATCCAGACCGGCCCGCCACAGGATGTCATCGACCAGGAGGTTCCCCAGACCCGCTATCCGGGACTGGTCCAGCAGCCGGGACTTGAGCGCCGCCCGGGAATCGTCGAGGGCCTTCACCAGCTCCGACCGGGTCAGCCCCATGGCATCGGGCCCCAGACGGGACTCGTCGGGATCCAGTTCCACCCGCCCCAGCCGCCGGGGGTCGCTCACCACCAACTCCCCACCACCCTCGAAGAGGAGGGCGAAGCGGGCGTACTCGGGGCGGTGTTCGCCGGAGGTGTAGAGCAGCCGGTCTATGGCCGCGTCACCATCGACCACCAGGCGCCCGGTCATGCCGAAGTGGATCCCGAGGGTGACCCCACCCGGTCCGGTTTGTGAACGGACCTCCATTGTTGAACTATCCTCACCGTCCGGTTCGGAGGCCCGGACCGGAACCCCCGAGGTGGTAGGTGGATCATCGAAATCCAACAGCAGCAACTTTCCCCTCCGGCGGACCGCCGACACCCGACGGCCGACCAGGGCCCGGGACAGGGCCTCGGGGGTGGTCGCCCCCTTCAGGTACAGATCGTCGTCGGCGATCACGTCCGACACCCGACGGCCGACCAGCTTCTCGGCCTGACGTCGGTAGGTCTCCACTTCCAGGATCTCCGGCACACCCCCACGGTAGTTCCGACACCCGCCACCCATCGTGGTCGCCGCCACCGGGGACGACGAATCCTCGCTCCACCGCGACCTTTCCGGCGTCGGGGCGTCGTCACCGTAGCGAGGAAAGTCTGAGGAAGGAACCCGCCGACAGTGTCCAGTGCACCCAGCCAGAGGCCCCTCACCACCGGGACGGTCGTCCCGTCG
>JALSTE010000591.1 GCA_026983855.1 Acidimicrobiia bacterium | reverse complement strand
ACCCCGCCCCGGGCGTAGTTGCCCGTCGAGGGCCAGATGGCCCGGCTGTTGGTGGGGTCGAAGCCCCCGGTGACCACCCTGGGGGCCAGACAGGCGTAGGCGGCCAGCACCTTGTGGGCCCTGATCATGGGGAACCGGTTACCCAGGGCCAGGATGATGGGGGCCTCCACCCCGGTGAACTCCGGGGTCAGGACCAGGTGGTCGGGCACCTCCACGAAGCCGGGGGCGTCGTGGCGGTTGTACCAGTGGACCCGGAACAGGTTCAGCGGATCGTCACCCTGGGGATCGATGCCCTCCAGGCGGTCGGTCACCTCTTTGGGTATGAGGGTGGGATCGACGAGTTGGGCGAAGGTCGGCAACAGGATCCCGTTGTTGCGGAAGCGACCAACCGCCCGGTCGTAGACATCGGTGTCGACCATGTCCAGGTTCATGCCCATCCGGTGGGCGGCGGTGTCGGGATCCAGGGTTGAGGTCATTGCGGGGCTCGCTTGCTTTCGGACGGCTCACGCCGAGGGGCTTCGGCCCACGGTCCATCCCGTGGCCGAACGGACAGAGTAGATACCCGCCGGTGGTGAGTCGACCCACCCCCGGTCAGTAGGGCTGCTGGGCGGTGGCCACGGTGCGTGACACCACCCGACCACGGTCTACCACCACCCGGTCAGTCCGGCTGCTCCACGACGACCGCACTACGGGAGACCACCCGACCACGGTGAACCACCACCCGGTCGGGTGGAGCCGAGGCGATCGCCTCCCGGAGGCTTCCCGCCCTGACCGCCAGGAACTCCGCCGGACTGCCCGGCCGGACGCCGACCGGCTCCAGGCCCATGACCCTCCGGGCGGTGTTGGACACCGCCTCATAGGCGTCGTCGGGTGTCATGTGGGCGACCATCACCATCAGGGCCGCGGTCTCGAGGGGATCACCCCGACCCATGGTGTTGAAGGGGTCCTGGAGGTTGTCGGCCCCCGCCGCCACCGCCACACCGGCGGAACGCAGGACGTCGACCGGTGTCAGCCCCCGGGCCGGGGCCACCGTCACCCCCCGGGCCTGCAGGAACAGGTTGGTCTGGGGTAGGGCGATGACCGCCACACCGGCCTCGGCCGTCAGCTCCGCCACCTCCCTCTGCACCTGGGCGGGCTGCATCCCCAACGACACGCAGTGGCTGGCGGTCACCCGACCCTCGAAGCCGGTGTCAATGACCAGGCGGGCCAGGTCGACCAGGTCCAGGACCGCCGGGTCGAGGGTCTCGTCCATGTGGAGGTCGACGTCCCGGCCGAACCGGGCCGCGTCCTCCAGGGCCGCCCTGATGCTGGGCTCCGGTTCGTTCTCGAGGTGGGGACAACCCCCGACCACGTCGATCCCGAGTTCCAGGGTGTCGATCAGGGCCCGCCGGTTGGACCGACCCTCCCCCCCGACCGAGGGGGTCGAGACCAGCCCCGTGATCTGAATGTCGATCAGGTGGCCGATCCGCTCCCGGACCGCCAGAAGCGCCTCGGCCGAGGTGGTGCCGACCATGTCCGAGACGTCGATGTGGGTCCGAATCGCGGTGATCCCGTGGGCCAGGTTGATCCGGGCCGCCACCTCGGCCCGCTCGGCTATCTCAGCCACCGACAGGTTGGGGCGATTGGACCGCCACACGTTGATGGCCCCCATGAGATCACCGGCCGGATTGGCGATCACATCGGCGGTGAGGGCCTTGTCCAGGTGGGCGTGGGGCTCGGCCGGAGCCGGGAGGAGGATGTATCCCCCGAGATCCACGACCTCTCCCGCCGGCCCGTCGGAGCCCCCGTCGGAGACAATGTCGGCGGTGTTGTATGCGGAGCTGGTGGAGCTGGGACCAGACGGCGTGACCGAGGTGACCCTGCCGTCACGAATGTCGACGTCCACCACCGATCCGTCGATCAGCCGGGCCCCGCTCAGCCGTGTGCCC
>JALSTE010000590.1 GCA_026983855.1 Acidimicrobiia bacterium | reverse complement strand
TCCACCCCCGCCGAACCCACCGCCGACACTGCCGCCGAACCCGCCGCCGCCCCCGCTGCCGGAGGAGGAGGGCTTGGTGGAGGCGGTGCCCGCCGACCGGACCAGGCTGGGGGCCAGTGACACCAGATAGAGGTCGGAGGCGTAGACGTCGCCGAAGCCCGGTTGCTCCGCCGCCGCCCTCTCCACGGCCCGGGACCAGGCGTCGGTCTCATTGAGTGCCACCGCCCAGGCCGTGAACTCCCGCAGGAGGCCCATCTGGGCCGCCTGCTCGACGTGGGTGGCCTCCGAATCGTGGAGGAATCGCCGGAAGGACTCGACCTGCAGCCACTGGGCCGAGCCCCGGGGGCTGCGTATCAGGAGCTCCCAGGACTCGATCAGGGCGGTGAGTCCGGCCGCCCCGGCGGCGGCGGCCAGGATCAGGAGGGGGAGCCAGATGGCACCGGTGCGGTTCCCCAGGGCGGCGAACAGCGCCGTCCCCGCCAGTCCGGCGGCCCCGATGAGGGCCCCGACGACCCGCACGGTGGTCTGGAAGGCCCGGCCCCTGGGGTTCCAGAGCCCGCTTTCCCTCTGCCACGCCTTGAGTCGGCTGCGCAGTTTCAGCCACCCCTTGCGGAAGTCGGCGTCGTAGGAGGTCAGGTCGATCTCGTGACGGGATCTGAACATGGTGTCCAGTATGGCCTCCACCTCGGGATCGGTGGCCGCCTTCCCCCGGATGAGTTTCAACTCGTCCCCCGTCTTGGTTATCTCCACCTCGCCCCGGGTGGCGGCCTCTATCAACCAGGCGGCCAGGAGTCGGTCCGGGGTGGCCTCGGTGTACACGATGGCCCCGTGGGTGGCGTCGAGGTCCTTGGGGGAGTGGAACTGGATCGTGGCCAGCTTGGCCAGCTCCTTCACGTCCATCCGGCGGATGGGGGCCCCCAGGGAGTCCCGGGGGCCGAGGGCGGCGTTCACCGCGCCACCGGCCCAGACCATCTCCCGTCCCTCCCGGCGGACCCAGATGGTGGTCCCCACGGCGGCCGCCATGGCGGTGAGGACGGCCACCAGGGCCGGGAGGGCGATGCCCCATCCGGGATCGGAGACCGGTCCCGTGGGGGCCGGGGGGAGACTGGGTGGTGACGCCAGGGCCGGACCGGGGGTCACCCCCACGGTCACACCCTCGTTGGCGCCCAGCTTCCCCGGTCTCACCACCACGTGACCCGGTTCCACCTCGGTGGCGGTGCAGCCACCGGTGGATCCCGTCCTCCCCCGGGAGCAGGTCACCTCGGCGGCCCGGTAGGGGAGCACCAGGTGGATCTCCGCCCCGGTTATGGAGACGTCCCACTCCGAGCCGATGGCGTTCCAGAACAGGGGCTCGGGGGCGGTGACCGTGGTGAGGGGATAGCGGATCGTGTACCGGTGGCGACCGGTGATGGTGACGTTGGGGTCCCCCACCCGGATGCGGGTCGTCCGCCCCTGGTCGATGAGCCGGAAGGAGTCGGGGGCGGTGGGGGAATCGACCTCCACGGGAGCGGCGAGATCCAACCCGGGGACGTCACGGTCTATGCCGTGACGGGCGGTGAACCCGAAGTCGAAGTCGATCACCTCGGTGATGTTCAGGGTGCCGTCCCCATCCAGGGCGCCCCCCACCCAGTAGCCGGTGATCCTCTCGCCGTCACCGGCCACCGCCCCGATCACGGCCGCCACCCCCAACGCCAGGGCGATCACCACCAGCAGTACATTGTCGATTCGGCGGTGGGTGCGGGGTCTCACAGCGGTGAACAGTACCGCTCGGGTGCCTGGTGGCTACCCTCCGGGCCATGTCGGAACAACCGGTCATCACGTTCGTCGGGGCGGGGAGCACGGTGTTCGCCCGGGCCCTGCTCGGCGACATCCTGTCCCTGCCGGAGCTGGCCCACTCCGAGATCAGGCTGTTCGACATCGACCCGGGGCGTCTG
>JALSTE010000589.1 GCA_026983855.1 Acidimicrobiia bacterium | reverse complement strand
GATTCGAGCGCGTTCTGCTGCTTTGAGCAGATGTCGGGTGGCGGGGCCCACCAAGGTCTCCCCGGCAGTCTCTCGTGGCTCTCGTGGGCCACCTGCCTGGTGGACGGCCAGATGTCGGATCCGTGCTCCCGGGGGGTCGAACACCACCACCGACGACCAATCCGGGCCGGCTGACACCGGTTGTCGGGGGTCCCGGTAGCGTGGCCCGGATGCGGATGGAGGAGTTCGACTACGGGCTGCCCCCCGCCGCCATCGCCCAGGACCCGGCCGAGCCACGCGATCGGGCCCGCCTGCTGGTCGACGGTGGTGAGGGGCGGGATCCCTCCCACCTGCGGGTGAGGGACCTGCCCGATCTGCTGGGCCCCGGGGACGTGGTGGTGGTGAACGAGACCCGGGTCCTGGCCGCCCGGCTGCGTCTTCTCCGGTCCACCGGAGGGGCGGTGGAGGTGCTGCTGGTGCGCCCCGACGGCCGGGGGGGCTGGGAGACCCTGGTGCGACCCTCCCGCAAGGTGGCCCCCGGCGAGGTGCTGACCGGGGCGGACCACCGGGGGTTGACGGTGGTGGCCGGGGAGAGACTGTCCGGGGGGATGAGGTCGGTGACCCTGTCCCTGGACGGGAGCCCCATCACCGACCCGGAGGGGGCCACGGCACTCGATGGGGTGGGGGAGATGCCCCTGCCCCCCTACATCACGGCGGGGACCGCCCCCCCGCAGCGCTACCAGACCGTCTACGCCACCGTTCCGGGCTCGGTGGCCGCCCCCACCGCCGGGCTGCACCTCACCGAGGCCCTCCTGGGCCGGATCCAACAGCGGGGGGCCCGGGTGCAGCGGGTGGAGCTGGTGGTGGGAATCGACACCTTCCGGCCGGTGACGGTGTCCGACACCGCCGATCACGTCATGCACACCGAGCGGTACCGGGTGCCGGAGGTCACCATGGAGGCCTGCGCCGGGGCCCGTCGGGTGGTGGCGGTGGGCACCACCACGGTTCGGGCCCTGGAGAGCGCCGCGGCCACCGGGAGGCTGGAGGGGGACACCGACCTGTTCATCACCCGGGGTCACCGGTGGGCGGTGGTGGACGCCCTGATGACCAACTTCCATCTGCCCCGGTCCACCCTGCTGGTCATGATCGACGCCTTCATCGGACCCCGGTGGCGGGAGCTCTACTCGTTGGCCCTGGACCACGGCTACCGGTTCCTCTCCTACGGTGACGCCATGTTCCTGACCCGCCACCCGGGATCCCACCGCCGAGGAGAGGACCGCCGTTGAGTCTGACCATGGAGATCACCGCCACCGACGGGGAGGCCCGGCGGGGGCGCATCGTCACCCCCCGGGGGGTGGTCCAGACCCCGGTGTTCATGCCCGTGGGCACCCGGGGGGCGGTGGTCCACCTCGACTCGGGGGACTACGGGCCCCTGGGGGCCGAGATCGTGCTGGGCAACACCTACCACCTGATGTTGCGCCCCGGGGCCGAGGAGATCGCCGCCCTGGGGGGATTGCACGGCTTCACCGGCTGGGAGGGTCACTTCCTGACCGACTCCGGTGGCTTCCAGGTGATGTCGCTCGAACCGCGGATCACCGAGGAGGGGGCCACCTTCAAGTCCATCTACGACGGGAGGGTCGTGACCCTCACACCGGAGGACGCCACCCGGATCCAGGAGGACCTGGGGGCCGACTTCGCCATGGTGCTCGACATCTGCCCCTCCCTGCCTTCCCCGGCCCACGTGGTTCTGGAGGCCACCGAACGCACCCACCGCTGGGCCGAACGGGCCCGGGCCACCCACCGCCGGGCCGACCAGACCCAGTTCGGAATCGTCCAGGGGGGGATCGACCCCGGCCTGAGGCGCCACAGCGCCCGGGTCCTGGCGTCCATGGACTTCGGGGGCTACGGCATCGGGGGACTGTCGGTGGGGGAGACCCGGGCCGAGATGATGCCCGCCCTGGTCGCCGCG